>JAQCND010000498.1 GCA_028274765.1 Bradymonadaceae bacterium | reverse complement strand
GTCTGGAAGGTATCGAGCGCCTGCATGCAGGCCGACGTACACTCGACACACGAGTAGTCGACCATGATGTCCCTGAAAATCTGGGTCGGATTGAGGGCCTCGAGCCAGTCGGGGCCGCGCTTGGTCTCGTAAGTAGGCCATCCGCCGTCGGGATTTTGCATCGAGAGAAGCTGTTCGACAGCCGCCTCGAGGCGCTCGCGGCTCAGTGGCTCGTCGACCTGGGATTGCAGCAGAAGGCTCGAAGTCAGGCCCTCAGCGGTACAGTCGCTGATCGGCCATCCGTGGTCGCGGTTTGAAAAGGGCCATCCGCCCGTCGAGCGTTCGCGAAAGGCAAACTCTCGGTCGGGGACTTCCTCAAGGACCTGGTTGGCGTCGATGTAGTCGTGGGCGGACGTCAACATCTCGGCGCGTTCCTCCTGACGTCCGGTCGCACAGATGGCCTGCACGGCGAAGGTCGTATCCCAGAGCTGCGAGGAGTTGTAGCCCTGCATCTTGATGCCATCGTCGGCCTCCCACAGGTAGTCGGGGAGCTGATCGAGATGGGCCTCCAGCGAGTCGTCGCCTCGATCGTCAGCGACATGCCAGCAGAGGGTGTTCAGCAGTTTGTTGATCGGACCGATGCAGATGTACTCGGTATTCTGGTCTTCGCGGTGGACCTGATCGAGTACGAAGTCGAGGGCCCGCTCGCGAAGCCCCTGGAGAGGCCGCTTCTCGTAAGTCATCAGGGCGTGGTGGGCCATTCGATAGAGCGGCGACAGATCCACGTTCTGGTCCGTCTCGGCGACCTCGAGCGACGCGGCCTCCCAGTCGATCGTCTCCGGCGAGCCGGGCACGATCTCGCTTCGGAGTGCGGCGAGCCGGTCGTCGACGTCCGCCGTCGCCCGACGACCGTACAGATAGCTCATCGGCAGATAGACCATGCGCGCGTGACACCAGAACCGTCCTGGATGGAAGGGCGCCTCGCGGGGGAGCAACCACAGCTCCGGGGGAATCGGGGAGACGCCCCGCCAGGGCATCAATCCGAGCAGGGCGAGGACGAATTGCCCCCACTGGGGCACTTGGGGGGCCCCACCGTGTTCGAGAAACCACTCGCGGGCCCGGACGAGGTTCGGATCGTCGGCGGGTCGGCCGAGCAGTCGGAGGGCGACGTAGTTGAGAACCGACGTGTAGACGTAGCTGTGGGATTCGACGTGCAGCCCCCATCCGCCGTCGTCGTTCTGGTGGTGTTCGAGGTAGCGGACGATCCCGCGGCGCGTCTCCTCGTCCGGCCCGTCGTCGACGATGTAGGTCGTCGCCACGTAGAGGGGGAGCAAAAAGAGGGGCCCGCCGTAGTCGCCCTCCCAGGCTCCGTGATCGGCCTGGGTGGCCTCGAGGACGTCGAGCCCTCGAGAGATGGCCTCCGACGTGGAGAGCGTATCGTTCGACTGCTCGGTGGAACCGACGTCGTTCATGGAGTTGGCGCGGGACGTGAAAGAGACCGGGCCGTCGTGGCGGGGCCCGGCGAGTGAGCGTACCGCCGATCCCCCGAAGTGGATGGAGGGGGCTCGACGGCTCGACGGTCAAGCCGAGAGAGCGAACGGCGTATCGATCGTCGACTTGCGGCGCAGGCGCTGCTGGACGCGATCGGGTAGAATCGAGACGAGGGGCCAGCGCGCCCAGGGCACGTAGGTGGCCAGCACGCGCGTCAGCGCGGTCAATCCGTGTTGATGCATCGTCTCGACCGAGGTCTCGGCGGCCCCCCGGATCGCGATCTTGAGGAAGGCACCGGCGAAGGCCCGGCCGCGCGTCTCGGAGCCCGACAGCAGTCGCATCGTGCGCTTACACAGCTCCTCGTCGGTGCGCCACGTCTTGTAGACGGCGCTTCGGAGCGTCTCGGCTCCCTGTTCGCGGCCCCCGAAGACCTTGTAGAGGGCGCTCGACAGCAGCTCCGGCACATAGCTGCCGTGGGCTCGGCGAGCTCGATAGGCCTCCAGATTCGGGGCGTCCACGAGACAGGCAACGTCCTGAAACCCCGACGTCATGCCGACCGCTGTCATCGGGTGGTAGGAGCCGACGGCATCGCCGACGAGGGCAATCCCGTCGGAGCCGTAATGGACGTGGGGCTGAAAGTGGGTGGCGGCCCATTGGACGGGTTGGTTGTCCAGGGCCTCGCGCATCGCCGAGGCAACCGAATCGGGGAGCACGGGTTCGAAGGCTCGATACAGGGCTTCGGAGTCTCGTCGCAGTGTCTCGTTTTCGATCGGGACGTCCAGGCTCATCCGCACCCGATCTTCGTCGATGCGATAGAGCAGCGCCGGGCCGGGCCCGCCCAAGATGACGTGACCGTATCCGTCATCCTCGAAGGGCATGTCGAAGTCGTGGAGCATCAACGCTCCCATGTAAGAGACGACCTCGGGGTCGACCGAATGGCCGAGCGGTTCTCGGGCCACGGACGATTTGCCGTCGGCCCCGACGATCAAGTCCCCGTAGACAGTACGACTTTCGTCGCCTCGCTCCTTCTCGAGTCGGACACGCCCCGGCTCGACCTCGGTCGCTCGCACGAAGGAGCGGTATTCGACATTGGCGTGGCTGGAGGCCTTGTCGCGAAGTTCCGAGACGAACTCGCGGTGGTCACACGAGAGTCCGTCGCGACCCTCGACGTATGGAAGTCGAATGGGTTCGCCTCCGTCGTCGGGGAAGACGACGAATCCGCGTCCCGGTTCGTATCCCTGCGCCGATTCGATGGGAGTCAGGTCGAGCTCGTCTAACGTTTCGACGCCAGGGGGGTGGAGCCATTCGCCTGCGAATCGTGCAGCCGCAGCGGGATTAGCTTCAATGAGTAAGACGTCGTCGCCTCGTTCGCCGAAGGCATGGGCCGCGACCGATCCCACGGGACCGGCTCCGATCACGATGGTATCATACGCCTGACTCATCGCATCCTGATTGAGGAAGTCTCATATCGAAGGCGAATATTCCATCATACAAATAGACTCCAATTGGAGTCGAATGCAACATGTATCGACCGGTCGAACATGTCAAATGGATGACATAATCTTCAGGTGAGACATTGAACGCTGTTTGTCCTCGATATCTGCAGACAATGTGATGGCGATCACACGCAAACATGAGAACGCGTGCCATGGCCTCGCGAGCCATCTGACCGGCGAGCCGAGGCTCTATCGACCACCCAACCTAAGGCGGCGAGATACACGTCTCCCGTATACGGTTCCGCCAGCGCCCGTGCGAGCCGCCCGCCGCAAGCCGGCCAGACGTAAAGAGGCGAGCTGTACCGCTGGAGGCGATTTCAGCCCCGCGGCGAACTCCTTCCACAACCTCTGACAGTTTACCGCTCCCCTCGCATGTACAGTGGTCGGCAGATGCAGGGGATGTGTTGCGTCAACAGGGAGAGACACGACGGATGTGACGCCCCACGGGACCCTGCCATGAGCACGCCCCTGTTGCGGGGATGAGCCGGCACCTGGAGGGCGAGCATGAGAGGGAACCCATCCGGGAGAGGCTGGTAGCGCGTCAGCACGAGCTTTTCTACTCCCTCTTACGACGAGGGAGCACTCGGCGCTCTAGGGGTCGGGAGCCCCTCGAGTTGATCTAGACGTTGTCCCGATAGAGGGCACTCGACAATTGACGTGGGCCGACGTGTGCGCCAAAACGAGCGGGCCCGTCGTCCGCTTCGACTACTTCGATCGCTGATCCCATGAGTCTCTCTGCCGGTATCGTCGGACTTCCCAACGTCGGAAAATCGACCCTCTTCAACGCCCTCTCGACGGCCGAAGCCGAATCAGCGAACTATCCCTTCTGCACGATCGACCCCAACGTCGGGGTCGTGGCCGTGCCCGATGATCGGCTCGAAACCATCGAAGCACACATCGAACCCGAGGAGGCCATCCCGGCCTCGGTCGAATTTCTCGACATTGCGGGGCTGGTTGAAGGAGCATCGGAGGGCGAGGGACTGGGGAATCAGTTTCTGGCCAACGTCAGCGAGGCCGATGCGCTGGTGCACGTGGTGCGATGTTTCGAGGACGACGACGTGGGTCACGTCGAGGGGAGTGTCGATCCGGCGCGCGATGTCGACATCATCGAGACCGAGCTTATCATCTCGGACCTCGAGACGGTCGAGGGCCGCCTCGAGAAGGCACGTCGGCGAGCGAAGGGGGACGACAAGGAGGCTGTTGCGCGTG
>JAQCND010000493.1 GCA_028274765.1 Bradymonadaceae bacterium | reverse complement strand
CGGGCGTGTAGGTGAAACTTGCACCACTGTTGGAGACCGAACCATTCGACGGGGCCGAGTCGACCGAGTAGCTGAGGCTGTCGCCGTCGACATCGGAGGCCAACACCTGGAAGGTCACTGCATTGTCCTCATCGGTCGTGACGGATCGGTCCTGAGCGACGGGAGCATCGTTGACGGGTTGCACATCGATCGAGACCGTGCCGGTATCGGACCCGCCGTTGCCATCCTCGACTTTGTAGGTAAAGGAATCAGAGCCGTTGTAGTTTGTGTTTGGCGTGTAGGTGTATTGAGCCCCACTGTTGGAGAGCGACCCGTTGGCAGGCGTCGAGGCGATCGAATACGAGAGACTATCGCCGTCTGGATCTGACGTCTCGCTCGAGAGCGAAAAGGTTGTCGACTGATCTTCGTTGGTTGAGACGGACGTGTTATTGGCCGTTGGGGTACGGTTATATGAGACAGTGACATCGACCGAAAATTCGGGGTTACAGATCCCCACACCACCACTAGCGTTCATCACGATTCTCAGTTCGTTGTTATCGTTGACGTAATTGGAATTGATGTTCCGATTCCTCGTACATCCATTGCACTGACTACAATTGTTCTCTCCGAGCCGTCCGAAAGAGTCACCGTCGATCGTGAGATCGGCATACTCGCCGCTGCTTCCGAAGTCACCACTGATATCGAAGTTGATATCTACGTCACTATCTGCCCTCGGTATGTTGTCGAAGGTGAGCGAAATGGTCCCTCCCTGACCAGTCTGACCGGACTTCGTATTGGAGTAGCCCGATGCTTCGGTCGCCCCTATTAGCATGACGGCTCCGAAGCTCAGTGATACTGTCAACCACTGAAGAGCGTATCCGGCCGATATGTTGCGATCGTACAACATAATACAACCCCTCTTCTCGTTTTGGATCTGAAATGCTGGTCGGGCGAGGAGCCGGCTCTTTATTTGCTCGATGGACGCAGGCCCGACCCACGGCTCCAGTTATGTCCCTCATTCATCTCCATAAGGGAATAATAACGACAGATCAAAGTGACATTCGAAGCAAAGAAGCTATTTTCGAATTGTCGTGTGAGGCGTTCCCGCGTCTGTGTGTCCTCTGTCCGATGAGAGTCCCGCCCTTCCGACATATCGAAGGCGGCGACAGCACGTTGCTTCGGGCGCGAATCATCCACGATTCCCTTCTAGGGGGGCGGAGATAGGACGAGGAGACGATTTCCATCGGGGCTGGCAAGTCGGAAGCGTCTCTTCGACAGAGGCCGGACGAGTCGATCACGAGATGGAACACACTCAACCACGATCGTCTCGTCGATTGCGGAACTGTATCTTGATCCTCGTAGCAGACAAAACGTAGTGTAGAAGGACGTCGCACATGTATCCGATCGCGTTTCCACGGCTGAATGGACGAGAATTGGCACAACGAGATGGGAGCGCGCCCCTCTCAAAGATTCGCGCCCAAAGCTTCCAGATAACTTTTCGGCCATATTCTGAGATGGGCTCTCGAGCCGAACTCGCCCCGAACACAAACGGCGGCTCACAGTTCCTCTCGGACTCACCACACATGTCGCCATGATCACCATCAAAAAATACGACAACCGCCGGTTGTACGACACGTCGGCGAGTCGCTACATCACGCTCGAAGAACTCGCCGAGACCATCCGCCAGGGGCACGACGTTCGAGTGGTCCACGCCGACTCGGGCGAAGAGCTGACCCAGCAGGTCCTCGCCCAGATCATCCTCGAGAGTCGCGGGGCGGCCCGCCTCCTGCCCGTCCCCCTTCTGACGCGTCTGATCCGCATGGGCGACGACCAGTTGGCCGAGTTTTTCGGTCAGTACATGTCGTGGGCGCTCGAGTTCTATCTCCAGTTCAAGGATCGCGTCGAACAGTGGTCTCCCTACAATCCCTTCAGCGAGGAGGGACTGGCCGGGCCGGAATTATTCGTCCGCATGTTGATGGAACGCCTCGACGACTCGGAGGAGGCATCCCGGGACAGCTCCGAGCCCGAGGTCACCTTCGTCGATGCTCTCTCGCCCTCCGACGAGCTCGAACAGCCTCCGGAATCGTCGGCCGATGACGACGAAGCCAACGTCGAGCGTCTTCGTCGCGAGATCGACGAACTCAAGAAGATGATTCGGTCGATGCGCGACGAGGAGCCGGAGACGGACTCGGTGAACGCGTCAGACTGATCACTCGTACTCGAGGAGACGCCTCGACACTCCGAACTCGCGTCTCGAACCTTCGAACATACATGCATTCGCTCGTCCACCGAGATCACGCTCTCGTCCCCCTTGTTGGAGCGGATGGCCGAGGTGATAATTTGACAGAACAATTCGCGATCGGTAGAGATGATCGTGGTTCGTATTGCGGTGCAACATAAACTCGCTTCAGGAGATCACAGCCATGCGACGATCATGGTGGTGGACCGTCGCGGCCGCCCTCTGTCTGATGGGGTGTTCGGCGGAGGGATTCGTCTCGACAAACAATGGTCCCGACGCCGGGGGAGATGTCGACGACACCTCCGGCCCCTCGAACGGCGAAGTCGGGACGGGGCCGAGCAACGGCTCCGATACGGCCGGCGGCGAGCCATCCGATGAGTCGGATGGCTCGACTCCCCCTCGACGAGACGGCTCCTCGTCGAACGAGCCGATGGACGATGGGGGCTCGTCCGACGAGATGGATGCGAACGACTCCGCCCCAACCACGTGCAATACGTCACTCGACGGGCCCATCACGCGGAGTGAAGTTCCGCTCAAGACCGGCTCCAGCGGCATCTTCGACGCCGCCGGTATCCAAGAAGGCAATGATACCGTCGAGGTCGATACGGACGGTCAATCCCGAGATCAGGGAAGCCGTGTCTGGAATCTCGCTCCATCCTTCCCGGGCGACGAAACCAAGATCCTGGCGCTGCAGGACCCGACCGACATGTGGTTCCACGGGGAATTCGACGGCGAGGCCGATTACGCGATGCGTCTGAGCCAGGACCCCGACGACAAGAATCTCGGCGTCTTCAAGGTCACCCAGAATGCTCTCCTGCTGCTCGGCGTCGTCTCACCGGATGACGGATTGACCCGCACGATCATGAGATACGAGCCGCCGGCCCAAATTCTGGAGTTCCCCATTGAAAAAGGAGGGGGGTGGAGTTCGACGTCGACGGTCTCCGGTCGATACAACGGCACGTCCTTCGGCACGGTGCCGGGGACGAGCCTCGAGGTCGAGTACCGCTCGCAGGTCGACATGGAAGGCGTGTTGAAGACGCCGTTTGCGCCCAACGAGGGGATGGAAGTGCTCCGCGTCCAGACGGTCGTCGACCGCCGCGGCGACTTCGGGACGTTCCCGCTCGGTACGGTTCGGACGTTCGCCTTCGTGTCGCCGTGCTTCGGGACCGTCGCCACCATTCGATCGGAGCGCAACGAGGAGGACGAGGAATTCAAGGAAGCCGACGAAGTCAGGAGACTGAGTACGCGGTGAGACAAGCGTTCACTACCATCTTGCTCGGCTTCGCCGTACTCTCCGGGGGATGCGTGTCGTTTCAGTCGGCCCCCCTCCCGGACGAGCCCGACGAGGCTCAGTACGCCGAGCTGTCACAGGCCCGTGTGCGGTATATAGATCAGGGCGAGGGGCCGCCGGTCGTCTTTCTGCACGGATTCGGGTCGTCGATCGAAAACTGGGCACCAGTCCTCCCCGAACTCGTCGATTCTCACCGGGTGATCGCACTCGATCTCAAGGGGTTCGGATGGTCGGGACGCCCGGAGGGCGACTACTCGCCGCCGGCCCAGTCCGCCCTGGTCTTCGAGTTGCTCGACGAGCTCGGCGTCGAACGGGCGGCGGTCGTCGCCCACTCCTGGGGCTCGTCGGTGGCGCTCCAGATGGCGATGCGTCGACCCGACCGGGTCCGCCGCCTCGCGCTCTACGACGCCTGGGTCTATGCCGATCAGCTTCCGGCCACCTTTTACTGGGCCCGCGCCGATGGCTTCGGCGAGCTGATATTCGGACTCTTCTACGATCAACAGCCCAACGGAAAACTCGCCGCCGCCTTCTACGACCGGAGTCGGCTGACTCAGCCATACGTCGATACGGTCAAGGAGATGCTGGCCCGTCCGGGGACCGAGGCCGCGGCTCTGGCCGCCGTGCGAGGTCAGCGCTTCGAACAGTGGGAGGAGAGCTACAGCGACGTCACCCAGCCGACTCTGCTACTCTGGGGGCGCGAAGATCGCGTCTCCCCGCTTCGCTACGGCGAACGACTGGTGCGCCAGCTCCCAAACGCCGAGCTCGAGGTCTATCCGCGATGCGGCCATTTCCCGATGCGCGAGGCCAAGGCGGCCTCCAACGAGGATCTCGCCACCTTTCTGGCAGGTGAGCGCGGGGAGGACGAATAATGGGCGGGCTCGACCCATCGATGAGGCGTCGAGGCTCCTTTCATCTCTTCGCGTGTCTGTTGATCGTGGGCGGGTTGCTCACCCTCTCGTCGTCGGTTCGGGCTGACGACGGAGATGGTCTGACCGAGACGGGCGAGCAACTCCGGAGCGACCCCGAGTCGACCGTCGACCTCGACGGCTATTTCCGGGGCCGAGGCACGGGATTCTACAATCTCGACCTCGATCGAGGCCCAACCCCGTCGGGCCAGTATGCCTTTCCACTTCCTCTGTCAGAGCCGAGTTCGCCGTGGCTCACCCAGGGCGACATGCGCCTCCGGACGGATCTGACCATTCGTCCACGCAACCTCCAGGCGTCGGTCAACCTCCGCATCGACGTCCTCGACAATCTGACCTTCGGCAGTACACCTCGAGGCACGCCGCTGACGACGACGAGCCAGCGTGCGCCGGACTTCGAGGACGCCTTTCGCATCAAGCGGGCGTACGGCCAGATTCTGACGCCCCTCGGCCTGTTGGCCGTCGGTCGCATGGGCGCCGACTGGGGACTCGGCATCCTCGCCAACGGAGGCAACTGCCGGGACTGCGACACGGGGGATGCGGCGGATCGCATCTCCTTTGTGACGGTTCTGGCCGATCACCTCTGGGCGCTCGCCTACGACGTCGGCTACCGCGGCCCGACGACCGACCGCATCGAGGGACGCGAGCTCGATCTCGATCCGTCCGACAATCTCAAGACGGCCACCTTCGCCGTCGCCAAGTATCGTCGGAAATGGGTGCGCGAGCGTCGGCGGGAGGCCGGTCGCGCCACCGTCGACTACGGCGCCTACGTCTCGCACCGCTGGCAGCGCCAGGACGTCCCGTCTCACTATCTGTCGACCCCCGACGACGTCGAGCTGACCCCGGACCAATCGATGCGACGGGGCTTCCAGGCGATCGCGGTCGACGGATGGTTCCGATGGCTCCATCCCAAGTTCCGGCTCGAGCTCGAACTCGCCTACCTCGGCGCGCGCATCGAACAGCCCTCCCTGGTGCCCGGCGTCGAACTCCCCTCGCCGATCACCTCTCGCCAGTGGGGCGGCGCGCTCGAGAGCGACTTCGGCCCGCCGGGGAGTCGGTTGCGCATCGGGCTCGATCTCGGGGCGGCCAGCGGCGACAAAGCGCCCGGCTTTGGAGCCTCGCGAAGCTATCAGGGCGACATCCCCCAGCCGGGCGATCTCGACGGGGCTCAAGCCAATCCGCCCGACGACATCCAGGTCAACAACTTCCAATTTCATCCGGACTACCACGTCGATCTGATCCTGTTTCGCCACATCATCGGCACGGTGACCGACGCGACTTACGTGCGCCCCCACATGCGGTGGTTGATAGCGGAGTTCGGGCCGTCGACGCTCCAGTTCGTGCTGGCCGCTCCCGTCTCCTGGTCGCTGACTCCGGAGTCGACGCCGGGCTCGGGCCAGCCTCTCGGCGCCGAACTCGATCCGAGCCTGGTCTATCGCAACGAAGGCGGCTTTGTACTGGCGCTCGACTATGGAGTCCTCTTTCCGTTCCGGGGACTCGACAATACGGTAGAGGGGGTCGGAGCCAAGCCCGCGCAACTGTTCCGGTTGAGCGCCATCTACGAATTCTGACGAGACGCCCCGAGACGAGAGATGACCATGATATTGCGACGATACATCGCACTGGGAGCTCTGGCTCTCCTGCTGAGCTCGTGTGGCTCCCAGCCCGCCGGAGACACTCAGGAGTACGACGATTACAATCCGGCCGATGCCAACACGCAGAACAACAGCAGCGGCGATTCGTCGGACGGCCAGTCGCTCGATTGCATGCCCAACCTCGACGGGACGCTCGAATCCTCGGAGTTCGAGCCCGTTCTGGGCGTCGAGGCCAGCTACATCGTCTCGCCGCCGGGGGAGACGCGTCAGGTCGATCTCGAGGGCGAGGAGACCCCCACCGGCGATCGGCGTTGGGACTGGTCGTATACGACCGAATCGAGTCGCGACGTCGATATCGTTGCCCGCGATATCGACGACAAGTGGTACGCCGACGAATTTCCCGACGACACTTTCGTCTTGCCCCTCCAGCTCTCGGGCGAGACGGAGGCCGTCTACCGCAAGACCGACGATCAGATGCAGCTTCTGGGGCTGGCCTCCTCCGAGGAGAATCCCGACGAGGGGCAGACGCTCCTGACATACGAGGAACCCGTCGTCGTCTACAAATTTCCCCTCGAGGCGGGTGACGAGTGGATTTCGACTGGCGACGTCAACAACGGCACCTTCGAGGGCAAACCCTATGGCGGGACGGACACGTACGAGGTCGACGTCCGCGCCAAAGGCGAGATGAAGCTCCCGAACTTCACGTTCGAGCAGGTCTTTCGCATCGACACGAAGATCACGACCAATGCCGCCGCCGGCGGGACGGCCGAACGTCGTCAGGTTTCGTTTGTCGCCGAGTGTTTCGGCGAGGTCGCCCGCGCTCGAAGTCGAGACGGCGTGAAGAAGCCGAATTTCGACGAGGCCGCTGAGGTGCGCCGGCTGGGGACGCGGCAGTGAAGATAGTCGACAGGTGACCCCGAGCCGGAGACCACGCCGACATCACTGAGACAGGCGACAGTCAGGAGCATTGAGCGTTTCATTCAATTCGACTCCATACGGAGGTACAACCCATGTGGAAACTCTGGAAGAAAGGCTTTGACAAGTGGGAGAAGGCGACCGCCAAATACTTCGATACGGTGCTCGAAAATCGCGCCGTTTTGTACCCTTCCGGCAAACTCCTCGAAGTTGCCATGAAGGGAAAATCGAAGCTCGACGAGGCCGCTCGCAAGTGGTGGGGAAGCTGGGGATTGCCGACCAAATACGACCAGGAACGCACGCTCCATACACTCAACCAGCTCGAGAGTCGTATCATCGATCTCGAAGAGGAGCTCTACGAGATGAAACAGGCGCAACGGGATGACGATTGAGTCGCTTGTGCCAGGGCCCCTTCGGCTGATGCAGCCGTCGTCTCCGGGGCTCGACACGTCGGAGACGAAACAAATGCCGGTCGAGTGCCGACGATCATAAATGGCGGGGTTGTGCCGTGACCGTTGGGGGGCAGGGTGGAGGTCGCGGCCGGCTCGAACGGGGCGAGACGCTCGCCCTCTCGAGTGCATCCCCGTCAGGATGGCGACGGCCGGCGGTGAAGCTAAGAGGGCTTCCACGGAGGGGCATGTGGCGTCGCGTATCAGCGATTCGCCCGTCCCATCCGAAGGACTCCGAGATCACACATCAGTGAGTGGCCATTCGGCTAGAGGCATGTTTCCTCACGTTCGACGAACTGGTCCATATGCCCGTGCCCCTTGCGACATGGGCCGCACTCACTCACGATCGAATGTCCGGCGACAAAGACGTTGCTGCGGGGTTGATGGATGCCCCTCGGTGTGTTCTCGATGGACCGCTGTCCGAGCAGCCTGTTCTCCGATCGATCACGGGAGTGATTGCCATGGATGTCAGTGATTATCTGGACGTCAACGTTGCGCCCAAGGGTGTGTTCGACGATCTCGAAAAGCGTAGGACGCGCCCGCGCTTCATGCTCCCCGCCGACGACGGGGACTGGAACTGCGTCACCTGGGGTGAATTTGCCGACGAGATTCGCCGCTGTGCCCTCTATCTCGACTCGCTCGGCCTGGGGCTCGAGGATCGGGCCGTGGTTTTTTCGCCCAATCGCCTCGAGTGGCTCGCGGCGGCTTATGGCATTATGGCCGCTGGCGGCGTGATGGTACCGGTTTACGCCTCGAGCACCGGCGAGCAGGCGCGCTACGCCGTCGAGCACAGCGACGCCATCGTGGCCTTTGTCGACACGGCCGAGATCCTCGAGCGCGTCTTTACTGAATGGGATGCCTACGACGACGTCGGGCGCATCGTCCTGCTCGACGACGAGCTCGACCCGATGGAGGTGCTGTTCGACCTCCGCGAGGAGGGCGCCGACGTGCCGGAGCCCGGCGAGGTGCAGCGCCGCGTCGTCGACTGGTCGGAGGTCCGCGAGATCGGCGGGCGCATCCACGACCAGGAGCCCGAGCGCTTCGAGGCGGTCATGAACTCGGTCGAACTCGACGACCCGGCGATGATGCTCTACACCAGCGGAACCACCGGCCAGCCCAAGGGCGTACCGCTGACCCATCGCAATGTCGGCTCCAACGGACGTGACTGGGTCGAGTGCAACGGCCCGCTGATCGACGAAAACCCCATCGACCTCTGCTGGCTCCCGTTCAGTCACGTCTTCGGGTTTGGCGAAATCTCTCTGGGTAACACGCTCGGCTTCACGACGTATCTCTCCAATCCCAAAGATGTTCTCGACGAACTCGGCGAGGTTCGGCCCAGCGTCTTCATGAGCATCCCGCGATACTGGGAGAAGATCGCCCAGTACGCCATGGAGGGCGACACTCGAGAGGAGGAGGCCGAGCGCCTCGACGAGTTCACGGGCGGACGCCTCGAGTTCTGTCTGTCGGGCGGCGCCGGTCTCCAGCGCGAGATCAAGGAGTTCTTCAACGATCACGGACTCTGGATCACCGAAGGCTACGGTTTGACCGAGGCGAGTCCGACGATCACGATGAATCGGGCGGACGATTTCCGGTTCGATTCGGTCGGCAAGCCCTTTCCATCGGTCGACGTCAAACTCGCCGACGACGGTGAAATCCTCGCCAAGGGTCCCAACGTCTTCGAGGGGTACTACAAAAATCCGGAGGCCACCGAGGAGGCCTTCACCGAGGATGGCTGGCTCAAGACCGGCGATCTCGGGCGCTGGACCGAGGATGGCTTTCTCCAGATCGTCGGCCGCAAGAAGGACATCCTCGTGACGGCGGGTGGTAAAAACATCGCGCCCGCCGAGATCGAGAATCGCGTCGACGACGATCCCGTCATCGAGCATCTCGTCGTTTACGGCGACGGCCAGAAATATCTGACGGCGGGCATCTGGGTCGACGACGAGGCCGCGTCCGACGAACTCGAGATCGAGCCGGATGCGAGCGGGCTCGATGAGTCTGTCCGAGAACTGGTCGAGCGGCGGATCGCCGAGCTCAACGAGGATCTCCCGAGCTACGAGACGATCAAGAAGTTCAAGATCCTCGACGAGCCGTTGACCGTCGACAACGACTGTCTGACGCCGACGATGAAGGTCAAGCGCAACGAAGTCTACGAGCAGTTCGGCGACGAGTTGGACGCACTCTACAACGACACCTGAGACCATGAACCTCTGGAATCTCTTGACCCTGCCGCTTCGCTTCAAGCGCCGGGCCGAGGACGTCGACGCGACCCCCTCGGACGTGGTGCATCGCGAAAACAAGTGGCGACTCCTGCGGTATCGGCCGACCGACGGCGGCCTCGATTACAAGACGCCGCTGGTCGTCGTCCCCTCGTTGATCAATCGTCATTATGTACTCGACCTGCTCCCCGATCGGAGTTTCGTCAAATGGATGGTCGAGCAAGGGCACGACGTCTACATGATCGACTGGGGCACGCCCGAAGACGAGGATCGACATCTCGACTTCGATACCATCTGCGACACGTATCTGGGGCGAGCTCGTCGGATCGCGGCCCGTCGGTCGGGCGTCGATCGCGCCCATTTGATGGGATATTGTCTGGGCGGAACGCTGACGGCCATTCACGCCGCGGCCTATCCCGACGAGGTCGCCGGACACGTCGCGCTGGCAGCGCCGGTGGATTTCGAGGACGACGGGTTGTTGACGAGGTGGATGAACAATCCGGCCTTCGACGTCGAAAGCCTCGTCGACGCGACACGAAACGTCCCCTGGCAGTTGATGGAGTTTGCCTTCCAGATGCTCGAGCCGACGCTCAACTTCAAGAAGACCAAGTACCTGCTCGAGAATGCCAACGACGAGTCGTTTCTCGACGGCTTCGCCGCGCTCGAAATCTGGGGCAGCGACAACATCTCGTTTCCCGGCGAGGCGTTCCGCGACTACATCACGCGTCTCTATCAGGAGAACCGGCTCACCGAAGACGAGTTCGCCCTCTCGGGCCGTCGCATCTACCTCGAGGACGCCGACCATCCGACGCTCGTCATCTCCTTCAAACACGACCACATCGTCCCCTCGAGAAGCGCCAAACCACTGGTCGAATGCATCGGCGCCGAGGACTGCAAACACCTCCACCTGCCCGGCGGTCACGTCACGTCGGTGACCTCGACGAGTTCCAAAGAGGCGCTCTGGCCGCAGATCTCCGAGTGGTTGGCCGATCGTGACCATCGAGGTACGAGAGGCGCCGACGGCCCCGAGGCGCTCGCCGCCGAATAGGGGAGCGTTGGCAAATGTCGACCTGGAATGTGGAGCGCCAGTGGCTCGTCGACTTGGGTCGAGGGGCGACCAGTTTGGATACCAACTCCAAGTGTCGATCTGGGCGGAAGGGCCACAATGGTGTTCTGCCCTCTCCGTCTATCGCATGAGTGCTCGACTCAGAGACGGGGGGAGAGCTCGGTGTGGGACGAAGCCTCCCGGGCGAGTCGCCGGAGCTCGTCCGGTTTTCGGATGAGCAGCCCCTCGTCGAGGGTCTCGACGATCTCGCGTTTGCGCCAGTCGCTCATCTGCCGGATCGCCGTCTCGACTCGGGTATTGATGAGCTGAGCGAGGTCGGCTCGAGACAGAGGGACGGGGATGATGACGCCCATCGAGCCATCTTCTCGAGGTTGGCGAATGCCGCACTCGTAGGCGAGATGATCGAGCGCCAGCGCCAGTCGGGGTTCGGCCCCGGAGACGGCGAGGTCGTGGATGCGACGAATCAATCGCTGCTTCTGGGAGAGCGAATGTCGCCAGAGTGCTCGGAGGAGCTCGGGGTCACGGGTTGCAGGTTCGCGAAGATGAGCGGGGCCGATTTGCAGGACGGCGACGTCGTTGAGCGCGGCGGCTCCGGACGAGAAAAAGGACTCCTCGAGGAGGGCTCGAGCCCCGGCGACCGCTCCAGGGTGGAGGAGGTCGACCACCACCTGCTGGTCCTCACTTCGGTATTTGAGTAGTTTGACCTCGCCCTCGATCAGAAACGTCACGGTCGAGATGGACTCTCCTTCCCGCCAGAGAGTATCGCTGCGCTCCAGACGTTCGAACGTCAGATGAGGGGTCAGCGCATCGAGGGTGCGGTCGGAGACGTCGGCGAAGTACGAAATACTACGTAATAACGTCCGTTCATCCTCGTGCTGTACATCCATGTGAGCAACCTCGTGTTGGAGCCGACTCCAGTGGGGGGGAGCTCTTTCTCGGAGACTCATCGCCGAATTGGAGCCCCGGACGAACATCACGGGCATCAGTCAGCAGGCTCGACGGACTCGAAGAGCTCGTGTTCCGTCTCGTCGTGGACGTGCGTCTGCTGGCGGAGGGTCTCGATCCCGTTGAGCAAGTCGCGAACTTCGGTCGCCTCGACCTTTCGACCCGGTTGCAACCCCTCCGCCCGGTGCTCGAGCTCATCCAATAGTCGGCCCAACTCCTCGTGCTCCTGGATGGCCCGTTCGATGGTATCGTCATCCTCTTCGGGGACGTGATCGCGGAGATCGGGAAAGAGCTCCTCCTCCTCGTAGTCGACATGACTCGCGAACTCCCGCTGGAGCTGCTCTAAAAAGAGCTGACATTCCTCTCGATGATGCGATTCGTACGTCCCGTGCGAGCGGATCGCCTCGGCGATCGCCTTTAGCTCGTCGACGAGTTTGGTCATACGACTGTGCGAGTGCTCGACTTTTTGTTCCCAAGGAAGGGGATTGTCCTCGGACATCGCTCCCTCCGAGCTGTCGATAGAATCGCTGAATGTCGAGAGGGCCTGAATCCCGACACGAGACTTCACCTCGATACCTATGACAGTTCCGTCGTCGTGCCAACTTCGAATCGGCGTTGGCCTGAAAGACTGTCGATGAGCCCCCCACTGTTGGGATGACGATCGTCTACGAAGAGGCTCGGTGAACGATCGGACGAGCCCCTCGACGCGTTGCTCGCGCCGGCGGTCGACTCGAAGGGGGGCGTTGGCCCCTCGAGAGTCGAGGGCGGGCCCCTCACCGGCGTGACCATGTCCCCCGATGCGCATGGCGAGTTCCGAGTCACATGGAGCAAGGACTGGAGCTCGTCGTGTCGGCGTGGACGTGATGCGGAGTCAGGGAGCGTTCGAGGAACGGCGATCCGCCACTTCGATCGCTTCGGAGGGCTCGAGCGAGTCGTCGGTGGGAGGCTTGCGCCGGCGGAGTGGTTTCAGCCGCGGGGCGAGATGACCCAGAACCGAGACGGCCAGGTGGCTCGTGAATGCGTACTGCCCAGATGACTCTCCCGGAACATAAGCAGTCAGGGAGCCAAAGAAACGATCGTCGAGCGCAAACGCAAAGGTTGCCGTTCGATTGGTCGGAATCGAGCGGACGACATGTCCGCCCGAATCGGTGATCTTGTGACGGTTGTCGCCCGTCCCCGTCTTGCCGGCGACGTCCCATCGTCGGGGGGCAGAGGCGACGTCGCGCGATTCGATCGCCTCTGCCGTCCCCTCGTCGACGACGCCGCGCAACACGCCGTGGAGGGTTTCGGCGACGTCGGCCCGCATGACGCGTTCGCTCGGCTCGGGGGTGCGAGAGAGAGTCGTATCGTAGGGCGTGTGAGCCGCAAATCGAAGTGAATCGAATCGCACCTCCGGGAGCTGTCGGCCGTCGTTGACGATGAGCCCCATCAGCGACGACAGCGCCGAGGGACGGTCCGCCGAACTACCGAGCGCCGTCGCATACGAGGGGACGAGTTCATCGAAAGGATAGCCGAGTGCTGTCCACTGGTCGTGGAGGCGCTCGAAGGCGGCTCGCTCCATGGCCATCCGAATGCGGCGATCCTGGGCCGACTTGCGGTCCGTGCGCATCAGCCACTGGTACGAGGTGCGACGGGCGTCGCCGCTGGCCTCGACGAGTGCCTCCCAGTCGGCCTCGGGGTGGTGGATGAGATACTTGACCGTCCAGAGCTCCAGGGGATGGACGTCGGCCACATAGGCGCGATCGGCGATGTCGAATGTCGATTGGCCGTAGGTCTCGTAGAGCTTTTTGACCCAGGGCCAGTCGAGCTCCTCGTCGAGTTGCTCCTCCAGAAAGTGATTCATCGTGTAGATGTCGGCCTCCGGGAGAACCGACAGAAAGGCGGCGGCGAGTCGATCGCCGTTCCAGTAGCGATTCGAGGTGAGACGCACGAGCATGTCGCTCTGGTTGTGACCGCGATACTTCTCGTAGAACTCGCGCAGGTACTCCAGACTCTCGTGATCTGCCGCGCGCTTCAGATACTTGCGACGGGCGGGGTGATCGGCATCGGCGAGGATACGCGAATCGACGTCGGGCAACCGGAACATGTGGTAGCGCACGATGTCCCGCATCAGCCGGACGAAGACGAGATTGATGGACTGTTTGAGTCCCTTGCGGACGGTTGGGTATTCGTCGTTGTACTGATAGCTGAAATTCGAGAAGTGGTGGATGCCACCGCCGGTGAAGAACGCACTCGGCTCGGCCGAATATCGACGCTGGAGCGCGGCCTGCAGCACGTCGGTCCGTGAATGAGAGTCTCGCGCCTTCAGGTAGCCGACCACCCAGCGCGAGATGCGATCGCGGTAGTCGAAGTGGAGGGCCTCGAGCTTGTCGTCGGAGTGGTCCGCGTAGCGATCGTACAGATCGGCGACGATCTGGAGATAGCTGGCCGTCGTGCGGAGCTTGGCCGTCGACCCGAGATTCAACTTCATGCCGTCGTTGAGATTGAAGGGACCGTCGTAGGTGTCAGCCTGGACTCGAAGCACGTTGGCCTGGGGGGTGCGTTCGTAGAGCGTAAAGCTGTAGAGGACGTCCTCGGGGTCGCCCTCGAGCGGACCGAGATCACGTTGCTCGATCACGGTCTCGTAGCGGAGACTTTCGAGAAATCGCGTCACGCTCCGCTGGACGTCGTAGTCGACCGTCGTCTCGACCCGGAGATCGGTGCGATCGAGGGCGTAGAGCGACTCGAGCCCCGTGACGTCCAAGAGATCGGTCCGCAACGCCTGATTCAATTTACCGCGAGGAGAGGCGTCGTCTCGTTTGACCTCGGCTCGAGCCTGGAGGGCGGGGCGCGTGTCGGCAGCCAGCTCGGCAAAGCGCTCCGAGACGAGCCCTTGCTCGGCGAGGGCGCGCAGGTAGTGATCGGTCAGCTCGTCGAGTTCGCCTCGTCCCGCCTGGAGATAGTACGACGGGCGACGCTGCGCGACGATCAGACTCAACACCATGCGAAGCGCGCGAGCCTTCTCGCGCATGTCCGACTGGGAGGTATCGGTCCCGATTTCGCGGGCTTCGCGGAGGAGTGCGTTGATCCGCTCGAAGTCCCCCCCGTACCAGGCTTCGAGTCCGTCTCCGAGTCCGAAGACCTCGCCGTGCCCCGGCACCGCCGAGAGAGGGACGGCGTTGAGGTAGGTCCGCACGATCTCGCGCTGTTCGTCGAGTGTCTGTTCGTCCCGAAGATAGGCCCGAACCGAGGCCGAGAGCATCTGCCGCAGCTTGTCGTCGTAGTGCTGGGTCTGTCCGCCTGGGGAATGGCGGAATTTCTCGATCTGGGTGGCGAGCGTACTTCCGCCCGGCGGACGTCCCTCGAGGCCGGCGATCTCGATGACAGCCGCCTCGCCGAGCGCTCTCAGCAAACGATCGGGCTCGAGCGCCGGATTGTGGCGGGGCGCCTCGGGGTTCAGAAGCGCTCGGTTCTCGACAAACAGCAGGCTCCGATAGACTAGCTCCGGGATCGACTCGAACGACTCGTAAGCTCGAGCCGGGTAGGGGGAACGATGAATGATGTTGCCATGTGGATCGGAGAGGGCCAGCCCCGACCGTCCCTTGGCGTCGTAGGGGGCATGGAGATCGAGCGCCAGGAGTCGCTCGAAGCGATCGGAGTGGCGCGCCTGTCGAGAGACGCGAAAGCCCCGGCTCGAGGTGCGATCGATGATGTCCGGGAGCTTCGTGTAGCCGAGTCGGCGGTTGTAGGGGCCGTGTTCGGGATACTGAATGGTTGGACTGCGACCCTCCGAGACATACCAGTGCGCATCCGAACCGATCGTGGTAAAGACGAGAGACTGGACACGCGAGGTGCGAGCCTCCCAGTACGCGA
>JAQCND010000309.1 GCA_028274765.1 Bradymonadaceae bacterium | reverse complement strand
TGCGCACGATTCGCAATCCGCCGGTCGACGAGCTGGAGGGCGAGTGCAAGAAGGCCCTGAAGATGGCCGAGCGGGCGCGACGGGCTCTTCCCCGGGCCGAAGCGTCGGTGGAGGTCGAGTCGGTCGGCGACGACACGAACAAGGTTCGTATCGTGCTCGAAAATCAGGGGTTTTTGCCGACGAGCGGACTGCACCGGGGCGAAGATCTGAGCGTCACGCCCGAGGTGTCGGTGCAGATCGAGACCGACGACGATCTCGAGATCGACGGCGCTCGCCAGCAGGAGCTCGACCACATGGTCGGCTGGGGCGATCTCCGAGTCGGACGCGGACGCCATCCGGTCTATGCCGACCTCTCGGCGGAGGGCCATCGGAGTTTTGCCGAGTGGACGATCCGCGGCGAGGGGACGGTCGAGATCGAGTGGCTCGCCGGGCGAGCTGGACGCGGAGCGGAGCTCGTCGAGCTGTTCGACGAGGATTGACTATGCCCCGTCCCTTGGCCTCGATGTATCGCCTCACTCCTCCCGACAAGGAGTCGCTCGGCGATTTGCCAGCAAGGATGCTGGCGCTCCAAATAGTGAAGTTGAACCTAGCAAAAGTGTTCACGTCACATATCCCTTGGGCTTCGGAAGATACGTTGGGACGATCTCTTCAAAGCGAGCGTGCATGTCGCGAACAGGTTGCGCCCCTCGTACGGTGTAGTTCGATCACTCCACTCTGACACGAATATCGGACTCGAGCGCCGTCTCGTGTCGCTTCCCTCCCTTGTCGACTCTTCTCGGGCCACGCGTTCCCCCTCGAGACGAACGTGGCCGTGTTCTTGCATGTTCAATGGGGTCGAGGCGGCGTTCGCTCCAATATCCGGAGGGCCGACGAGCCGCGAATCCGCCTCCGAGAGTCGAATCGAGCTCGAATCGAGGTCGTCCGGACGAAACGCAACGGGAGGTCGACGATGCGAGTCGTGGAATCCTGGACGGTCGAGTCGAAGGACATCGAGATTTTGCACGAGTGTGGTCGAGCCGGCGAGGCGGGACGATGGGAGTACCGAGTCGACGGTGACGTCAAGATGTACGGTCGAGGGACGCCCCAGGAGGCCCGTGAAGCCATCTCGACGCGGCGCAAGCTCCGATACCGGGGTTGAGAGGCGCTTCAAGCCTTCTCAGTACACGCCGAATCCATCGTAATCGGGGTAACCCTCGTGGTAGAGCGCCCAGAACAGTCCGCCCACCACGGGCTGATCTGGGCGCGTCCACTGCTCGATCTCGTCGTACCAGGCGCGAAAGCAGCGCTCTCGGACGTGCTGCGGTCCTCGCTTGCCGAATTCCTCCAGCAATACCGGTTTGTTCAGCACCTCGCGCGCCACTCGAACGTGTCGCCGGATCCAGTGAGCCCCGTCGGCTTCGTGCATCCACCAGTGGTCGGGATAGAGGTGGAAGGTCGCCAGATCGACGTGTCTCGGCTCGTGGTGCCACGCAAAGTCCATCCCCTGCCCGTCGAGCCAGCGGGGCGGGTTCGGATGCTCGTTCCAGGGGCCGAAAAAGCCCTCCATCCCGACCGAGATCAGGTGCCGGTCGTCGAGTGAGGCGATCCATTCGGTCATCTCCTCGATCCAGGTTGCCAGCCGCCATCCCCCCGGATCGTCGGGGCAGCGCGGTTCGTTGGCGAGCTCCCAGGCCAAAATCGTGGGGTCGTCGCGGTAGGGGATGCCGGTGAAGGTGTTCTCGCGCTCGAGGATCGTGCGGACATGGTGGCGATAGAGGCGTCGGCACTCCGGATCGTCGTAGAAGTCGTCTCGTCGTCGCGCCGAGTCACTCCAAGCGACGTACTGGTCCATCCCGCCGTAATCCGGCCAGTAGTTGACAAAGGGGAGGATGAGCCGGAGCTCGCGCCGCCTCGCCTCTCGGAGGACGTAGTCCAATCCCTTCAGGACGTTCTCGTCGTGGACGCCGGGCGCGGGTTGCAGGGCGTTCCACTCGTCGGGGCCGTCACAGAAGGCCCACGTTCGGATAGTGTTGAGCTCCATCTCGACGGCGCGATCGAGGACGGCGTCGACGTGGGGGCGGAGCGACGGATCGGCGGCGTACACCATCAGGTAGTAGGTGTTGCATCCGTCGACGACGAAGGGCTCGCCGCCGGCCTCCAGTCGACATCCCTGGCGTTGAACCCAGTCCACGGCGCTCTCCGTCAATCACAGGGGCGGACTCGTGTCTCGACGTCGGCGTGTGCCTCGTCGGACAGGTCGATCGAAGTGGTGGCCCATCGGTCGGCAATCCACCAGGGGGCGTCGCCTCGAATCTCGAGGACGGAGGTCGCTCCCTCGCGCCTCACCTCGATCGTGCCGACGGCGTGGTTGCGCTGGCCGCCGATGTCCATGACGTATCGAGATCGGTAGTCTCCCTCGAAGGGACGACTCAGATCCGGGAGCGCCGGCGCAAAGGTCACGCGAAAGAGCGGCTCGTCGTCGTTCCAGGGCGTCACCCACGCCTCGACGAGCTCGCGGGCGCCTCCCTCGATGAGGCGGAAGCGATAGGCGAGGGTGCGGAGCTCCGAGTGCTGGCGGACGACGAGGGAGTCGCCGTCGCGCTGGCGGGTCCAGGTCTGCGTGGCCTCGGGGCCATCCGGCATCGCGTGGGTGGTTTGAAACGCGTCGGCCGAGAGGTCGTGCTGGCGATACGTCCCCTCGGCGATACCGCCCTGGGTCTGGGTGAGGGCCATGCGCATCGGTTTGATCCAGAGCAGGCGTTCGAGTCCGTACGACTGACCTCCGATGCGGATCGAGGCCTCGCGTCCGAAGTCGCGGTGGGGCAGGTCGAGGACGGCGAGGACCTGATGGCGCGAATGGCCCATCGTGGAGCCGTTGCGGCGGCGAGTCTCGGTCCGGGGCGCGGGTCCTCGGTAGTGAACTTCAACTGGCTGGTCGTCGTGATTGTCGTAGGTGATCTCGAGATCGAGCTGGTCGCCCTCGGTCTGGCCCGTGACGTCGAGGGGATGGGACTTGCGAGCCAGGGGAATTTCGGGCATCCACTGGTGAATTCGGTCGAGATCGGCAACTAGGAGCTGATTGCCATCGGAGGCTCGCGTATCCTTGGCGATCCAGAGGGAGCCCTCCGGCGTCTGGATGCGGGCGTATTCGTGCATCTCCCATGTGGGATGTCGGGAGACGAGCACGATGTCGAGATCGTAGGTCACCCCGAAGACCATGAACGGAAGGACGGGAGCGTCGAGACGGGCGTCGCCGGTGTAGCTCGCGCCACTCGCCTCGGGCTCGGCCCAGGTCGATTGCCGCCCGCCGTCACTGACGACCGGTCCCTTGGGCAACATGCGTGTGACGCTACATCCGCTCATGATCAAGGCCGCCGTGAGCATGGTGAGAAATGAGAGTATACCGGGGCGATGGCTCGTCGACACCAACGTCTCAATCTTTTGCCCTCACGACCGAAACTGGGTTACAACACCTCTCGATCCTCCAAGCAAATCGGCCAAACGCCATTTCATCCGATTGAGCTCAAATATGAATTACACCGCCCTTGCTCCCGCCCCGTTCGGGATTCGGGGAGAGAGGCATCCATCCCCTCGATCTCCGGGCTCACGCCCGGAGCTTTGGGCTGTCGCCACCTTCGGCGGCTCCCCAGTTCCATCGATACAGGTCGATGACACAACGTTTAGGAGCTCACTTCCGGAGGATATACAGAGGCACTCCAGAGGAAGCCTCGGCCGAGGTGCCGACATGGACTCCAGGGTGGGTTGGCGGGGGCGTATGTCGCCCTCGTCATCGAGGTTTCGACACCCATTCGAGGCGGATGACGGCGCCGAGCCCCCTGCCCCAGACCGACCGGAGGCAGAGGGCACGAGCGGTGCGTCCGCGAAGCCTCAGCTGTCGAGATCGGCGACGGTGCGGGCGACGAGGTCGTCGGGGACGTCGACTGCCTCGGGCTTGATGATCGACGTGACCGATGCCTCGGGGTCGAGATAGGTCTGGGCCACCTCGCGGAGGTCGTCGGCCGTGACCGCCTCGATGTCGTCGCCGATGTCGAACGAGCGCTTGTAGCCGAGCCCGTAGAGTTCATCGAGCCCCACCGACAGCGCCCGAGAGGTGTTTTTCTGGAGGCCGATGTCGTGATTGCCGAGCAGGAAGCGCTGGGCTCGCTCGACCTCCTCCTCGCCGATGGGACCGTGGCGGAGCTTGTGGATCTCCCGGAAGATGCCCTGGACAGCCTCTTCGATTTTCTCGGGGCTCGTCCCGATCTGCACCATGAAGGCACTCGATTCGAGTCCGAGTTGCGTTCGAGCTCGCACGCTGTAGGCGAGGCTCTGGCGATCCCGGAGTTCATAGAAGAGCCGGCCGCCCTGGCCCGACAGGAGGGCATAGAGGACTTTTAGGGCGTATCGCTCGTCGCTGTCGAGGGTCGGCGCCCCGAAGCCCGTCACGATGTGAGCCTGCTCCTTGTCGAGGTCGCCGACGACCATCTCCGGCTCGCGAGGCGTCTGGGCCTCGGGGAGCTCCGGCTCGGAGCTGGACTCGGATTCGGGGGCGACGAAATAGCGTTCGGTCAGGCGGGCCGCTCGTTCGGGCTCGATGTCTCCGATCGCGACGACGACGAGGTCCTCGGGATGGACGAGACGATCGTGGAACTCGCGGACGTCTTCGGCCGTGAGGTCGCGCACCGTCTCGGGGCTCCCAACCTTGGGGCGGCTATAGGGGTGGGGCGAGTAGAAGGCGTCGATGAATTGGTCGGCGTTGACGGCCTCGAGCTTGTCGCGGCGGCCCCGGATGTTCTGGAGCTGGAGGCGCTGGGCGCGCTGGAACTCCTCGTCGGGGACCGTGGCGTTGAGGAGGCAGTCGGCGAAGATCTCGAAGCTCTCCTCGAAAAATCGCGAGAGTCCCGACATCTTCAGGCCCGACGAGTTGCGTCCGGCGAGGCCGGAGATCGAGCCCGCCATCGACTCGACTTCGTGCGAGATCTCCTCGGCGCTCAAACGATCGGTGCCGCGCGTCAGAAGTTCGGAGAGGAGCTGGTTGATACCGTTGTTGTCCTCGGATTCGTAGCGGACGCCGCCGAGGGTCAGTCCCCGGAGGGCAAACGTCTCGACGCTGTGGTCCTCCTGGACGATCAGGACGGGGCCATCCTCGAGATCGATGCGCACGAATCCGTCCTCGTCGGTCTCGAGGCTGGAATCGAGGGCCTCGGCGTGAATGACGTCGGCGGCCTCATCGGCCTCGTCGGCCAGATCGTCGACGGTCACCTCGTGTTCGACCGACGTCTCGGGGTAGAGCAGCACCGAGCTGGCGTTGTCGGGCGTCAGATAGCGACGAGCGACCTCGCGGACGTCTCTGGGCTCGACTTCGTGGAGCTGATCGTAGTACGCCTGTTCGTAGCTCGGATCCCCGGTGACCATCTCGTAGCGGCCGAGCTTCATCGCCAGCCCCTGGACGGTCTGTTTGCCGTAGATCTCCTGGCTCTCGATCATGGTCCGGGCGCGCTCGAGGTCCTGGTTGCTGACCTCCATTTCACGGAATCGGAAGATCTCTTCGAAGATCGACCGCACGACGTCCTCGTGGGTGCGATCCTCCGAGTCGAGCTGATAGCTGGCCGAGACCATGAAGAGTCCGGCGTCCTTGGGGGTGTAGGACTTGGCGGAGATCGATCGGACGAGCTGCTTGTTGCGCTGGAGGGTCTGGACCAGATGCGAGGCGTCTCCGTACCCCATGATGGCGCCGAGTAGATCGAGCGCCGGAATATCCTCGTCGAGGGCGTCGGGGATGTGGAAGCCGAGCCGGAGGTGGCTCTGCTGGAGGTCGCGAGCGTCGGTCCAGCCGCGAAAAGCCTCCTGTTCGGGTTCGTCCGTGCGTTCCAAGCGCTCGTAGCCGCCATCCGTCCCTTTCCACTCCCCGAACTGCTCCTCGATCTGGCGGCGGGCGTCGTCTTCCTCGAAGTCGCCGGTGAGCACGAGGGCCGCGTTGTCCGGGACGTAGTGGCGCTGGTAGAAGCCGTAGACGTCGTCGCGCGTCAGCGAACTGACCGATTCCTCGGTGCCGATGACGGGTCGCCGGTACGGGTGGTGGTCGTAGGCGGTCTCGAAGAGCTTGAGACTAGCCTTCCGGCCGGGATTGTCCTCGCTGCGCTTCATCTCCTCGCGGATGACTTCCAGCTCGCGGGAGAGCTCGTCGGCATCGAAGGTGGAGTGCTGGACGGCATCGGCGAGGATGTCCAGCCCCGTATCGAAAAAGCGGCTGCTCATCGCCACGAAATAACAGGTCTGGTCGAAGGAAGTGAAGGCGTTGATCCGACCTCCCGAGGACTCGACCGCCTGGGCGATTTCGCCGACATCCCGGCGTTCGGTCCCCTTGAAGAGCATGTGTTCGTGGACGTGGGCCACCCCCGCGTTCTCGGGGACTTCGTCGGCACTGCCGGCTCCGATCCAGACGTTGCACGAAAAGACCGGTGCGGAGCGCTTCGGGCGCAAGATGACCGTCAATCCGTTGTCGAGTTCGTACTTTGTCAAATCCACCCTACTCTCCTCGCGTCTGTGAGTCTCGGCGTCTCGATGTCGTCGAAACTACCTATAACAAGTCGGTTCGAAGACTGGCAATGGCCCCTCTGAGAACTCGTGTCGGCACGTCCCGCGACATCGAGCAGTTCAGCGGGGACGTCGGCGATTCAACCCCCAACCCCATTCGTGTTCGGATAAGGGGGCAAGTCCCCTGTATATGTGAGGTGCATCACTCGAGGTCTCGAGGGCAATGGTCATTAAACGCCATTTCATCCAATTGAGTCGAACATATGGCATCACATCCTCCTTGCTCCCGCCCCGTTCGGGGCTCGAATAGGGGATGCACACGTC
>JAQCND010000445.1 GCA_028274765.1 Bradymonadaceae bacterium | reverse complement strand
CGTCGATTGGGTCGACGTCGGCGACGAACCCGTTCTCGTCTATGAATACTGCCAGGGTCAGACCCTCTACAGCTATGTCAAGAAACACTCGAGGCGAGGACTGCCGCCCCGCGAAGCCATCGACCTGATGCATTCGCTGATCGGCCCGCTCCAGCAGCTCCACGAGGCGGGTTACGTCTTCCGCGACTTCGATCCCCGGCACGTCATCGTCGATGACGACGGCGACGTCACCGGATGGGTCGGTACGGGCAACGTCGCCGCCATCGAGGAGCGGCCCAATCCCTCGATCATGCACTTCTCGGATGCGCCATATGTCGCTCCAGAGGCGCGCAACGAACGCTCCGGCGAGATGCTGCGCCCGATGGCCGACATCTACGGGTGGGGGGCCCTGTTGAGCTTCGTGTTGACCGAGCGCGAGCCGACGACGGCCGTCGAGAGCCCCCTTCCGAGCGATAGCTACCAGGCGCTGTTGGAGGTCGATCTGGAGGGAGCCGCGCTGACCGTCGCGGCGTGCCTGCAGCCGATGGCCAAGAACCGCGTCGAGTCGTTCGATGCGCTCGACGAGGGGCTCGAAGACGACACCTGGATCGAGGACAATCCCTTCGAGACGACGACTGGCAATCTGCCGGAGCCCTGGGGCGGCGCCGAGCCCCCCGAAGACCCCGGAGGTCGAGCTCCGCAGAGCAGCCTCTCGCCCGGTCCCCTCATCAGTGTGCCGAGCGATGACGAGGATGAGCCCCCCTCCGACGCGACGTCCCTGGCGGCGGCCGGCGGCCAGACTCCGTCGGCGCCCGACAAGGCGGACGATCTCGATGACATCGAAGGCGTCGCCTCCGACCCCGTCCGTGAATTCTACTCGCGTGGCGACGGCGACGGCGACGACGATCCCGATCTCGACGCCATCCGCGAGGAGGGGCCCGACCTCGACGAACTCAAAGAGGCCGATCCCGACCTCGAAGACCTCGATAGTTCCGACACGCCCGACGACCCCGTCGACCCCATCGACGGCGAAAAGCCGGAGAAGCTCGACCTCGGCGACGAGGACGAAGACTTCGAGGAGCGCGACGACCGCGAGGTCGACATGCTCGAGGAGAACCTCGGCGACCAGGAGGCGCCCGAAGAGGACGACTCGCCCGAGCCCCCGGAACCGTCCTTGCCCGCCCTCTCGGAACTTCCCTTCAAGACACGCATCCTCTTCGGGCTGGTCCTCCCGATGAGCATGATGGTCGTCGTCTTTATCCTGGCGTTTTTCCGAGTGATCTGAACACGTCTTCGGCGACTGGTACCGCTCCATCTCCTCGATGCCTCGGGGGCTTCGACGCCTGCTCAGATCGCCCCTTCCCCTTCGTCGAGCATCATCGGCGGAGGGAAGTGATGGGAAAGCGAGGCGTGAGTGACCGAGAGCCATACCCTGCGATCCAGGGGGACGAGGAGCGCTTGATTGCGGGATAGGGATTCGTTATGCACCCCGTTCGGTCGTCCAGGTGTCTGGACGACGATGAGCTTCGCCCCCGCGAGTCCCCGCGGACTCCCCACTCCGATGCGCAATGGATAGAAATAGTTGCGTACGAGTGGTGTGGGGTTCACACGTATATGCATACAAGGAGGCCACCATGATCAAAGGACTCATTGGACGTCAAGCAGGCATGACTCAGGTCTTTCAGGACGACGGTACACAGGTGCCGGTAACCGTCGTGGACGTCGACAGCAACATCGTCGTTCAGACCAAGAGCAAATCGGGTCCGGAGGGATATTCGGCGCTCAAACTCGGATTCGAGCGAGCCCACAAACTCGAAAAAGAGGGCGAGGAGCCGGAGTGGCGACTGCCCAAGCCCGAGATCGGTGTCTTCGAGAGCGCCGGTATCGACGTCCCTCGAGAACATCTTCGAGAAATCCGCGTCGACGAGAGTGATCTCAGCAACTACGACGTCGGCGAAGAACTCGGAGCTGATCTCTTCAACGAGGGGGACTGGGTCGACGTCCAGGGCAAGAGCAAGGGGCGTGGATTCACCGGTGTCATGAAACAGCACAATTTCTCGGGTTCCCCAGCGACCCACGGCACACACGAATACTACCGCCACGGCGGCGCCATCGGTCAATCGGCCGATCCGGCTCGCGTCTTTCCCGGCTTGGATATGCCCGGTCAGTCCGGTGACGAGACGGTCACCATCCAGAATCTCCGAGTGATCCGGGTCCTCGAGGATGACGGTGCTCTTGCGATCAAAGGGGGCATCCCCGGGCCCAAGAGTGGCCTTGTCACCGTGCGAACGGCCGCCAAAAAAGAGCAAGGCGTGCGCTGACGTGTATCCCATGGATGGATCGGGGGTCGCCATCTTCCACGATGAACAGTCCCGGGAGCCGGAAGGCTTCCGGGATTTTTTTTGGGGCTGGTCGTCCTCTCCCCACCCTGATGGAGGAAGTGTATTCAGCTCGTTCGCGTCGTCGACATGTCACCTCCAACATCCGCAGAGGGTGGGCTTCCAGAGGGCGCTCCTCCTGGAGCCCTTTCGACATCCCTTGGGGAGCACTGCTGGCGAGTCGCCGAGTGACTCTTGTTGGAGAAGAGTGAGGCGATCCGTCCCCCCAGAGCTGGTCTTACGGTTGATGATGGCGCCACGTCCCCAGGGCGATCGCACTAGAGGTATCAGCAACACGTGTTGCGGTGGGATCGTCGTCAAGTTGCTCCACTCCCCCGGCTAGGAGGGTCGCTGACGCGACGTGCCAGCCAGGCTGCTCATGTCGAAGACATACAGGAGCGTCCCAGAGGGAGATCAAAAAGAGAGCCATTCGCGGGCCTCCTCCGGAGCGCCGGCTTCCAGCCGACCAGGCACGGGGACCATGTTTAAACGTTGTTTCATCGACCTGCATCGATAGGCGCCTGGAGAGCCGCCGGAGGCGGTGACAGCATCAAGCTCCGGGGGTGAGCTCGGAGAGCAAAGGGATGGATGCCCCTCGACCGGAGCCCCGAACGGGGTGGGAGCAAGGGTGATGTGATGCATATGTTTGGCTCAGTTGTACGAAATGGCGTTTAGATGCGATCGCTCTCGGCAAACGAGTCAGGGCTTGAAGATGACCTTTTCGTGTTCGTCGGCGCCGAGGTTGACGACTTTGACACTCGAGTGGCGTTTGATTGTCGGGTAGTAGACCTTGACGCGGTGCTGACCAGCGTCGAGTTCGTGTCGCAGCATCGGCGTCTCCGAGGCCACCATTTTGCCGTTGACGTAGACCTTGCCCCAGCCCTGTTGGACCTGCACGGAGACGTAGCCCGTGCCGCCGGCCTGCTGTTGCGAGTCCGTCTGCTCGTCGGATGAGGAGTCGTTCTTTTTGGAGTCATCGTTCCAGATGTCGAGGTTTTTGGCATTCGAGTCGCCGTCGGAGTCGTCGGCGTTGGCCGTCGAGGCGGGGGACTCGTCGGGCTGGGAGTCGCTCGACTCTCGGGAGGGCTCGGAGTCGTCGTCGGAGGCGGGCTCTTGATCGCCGGAGCCTCGATTGTGTGGACGCCGCTCTCGTCGCTGGCGGCGAGTGGGCGTCGGATCGGGGTCGCGAGAGTCGCGGCGGGCGCGGCGTCGGCGTTCGTCTCGTCGTTCTGGCTCATCCTCGTCGTCCTCGAGGGTCAGGCGCACCTCCTTGACGCTGTCGTCGTCCTCCGACCATTCGACCGTCTTCGTCTCCGAGGCACCGTCGAGTTCGGCGGTAATCTCGTGGGGTTCGTGGCGATCCAGGTTGTCGACCATCACCGGGGCGTAGCCGGCCTCGTCGCCGTTGACGCGGATTTCGGCATCGGTCGGATACGTCGAGATCTTCAGCACGGCGTTGCGCTCGGCGAGTTCCACGACGACAGGGTCGGTGTCCTTGGAGGGTTCGACCTCGACGGTTTCAGTGTCGTGGGATTCGTGTTCGAAGGTCAGCTCGTACGAGCGGCCGACGGTGAGGTCCGAAAGGGTGTGAGGCGTCCGTCCTTCGAGATCGCCGTCCACCTTGATCTTGGCGCCCGAGGGCGTGCTAGAGACGGGCAAATTGATGGTTTGCTGGGGAGAGTCCGAAGTGCTCGTCGCCGAGGCTTTAGGATCGTTCGTGCTGATCTCGCCCCCGTCTCGGGAGGAATCGACCGTCGAGAGGCCGATGCCTCCGAGGAGCACGCCGACGACCACGGAGACGAGTGCCGCGATGCCGACGAGGCGAGGCTGGAGACCGAGCTGTTCGAGCCCCTCGCGGACGCGCTTCCCCCAGACGAGGTAGAACGGACGCGACTCGTCGGGGGCGGTCTCTCCCTCGTCGTCGGCCTGGACCGTGCGGGACTTCTTCGAGCGCGTTCGCCTGTTCGGCGACGCGGGTCCGGGGTCGGAAGACGGGGGAGCGGGCTCTTCCGAACGCCGGGACGACGGGGTGCCGTCGGGCGGCGAGGGCAAAGAGCGGCCGTCGTCACGGTCTGGCGAACCGTCGGGGCCCTCCGGTGGGCTGTCGTTTCGATCGGGAGGCTCAGGGGAGGCGGGGTCGGGTTCGGGCGGTTCGGGCATGCCGTCGGGGAAACCGCCGTCGTTCGAGGTCGACTCCGGAGCAGAGGAATCGCCCCTCTTTGCGGGCAGAGCAGTCTCGTGAGAGCCCGAATCAGGCGAGGGGGGCGAACCGCTCTGAGCGGAGACGGCATGTTGGGGGGACGATGGCACTCCGGAGTTGGCATTCGCTCGGTCATCGCCTCCGTCCCATATCTCGGTGGGCGCATCCTCCTCGAAGGGATTCTCGTCGGCGGGGGGCGCGTCGTCGAGAGGGGCCTCGTCGACGGCGGGAACATCGTCGAAGGCAGCCTCCTGGGTGCGGGCCGCTTCGTCGAAGGGCGTTCCCTCCTGTTGCCCTCCGGCGGCCGACGGTGCCCCCGACGGTCGATTGCGCGCCCGGCCCGAGTCGAGATCGAAAAGTATGCTCGCCTCGCCCGCTTCGTACTCCTCGGGGGCGAGAGCGGCCGTCTGATCGCCGGGGTCGGCGTCGGCGTGTTCGATGGTATGCCAGAGGGGGCCGACGAAATCGGCGATCCGGCGCCGGTCGACGGGGTCGCACTTGCGATGCATGTAGTCGCGGAGGGCCTGCTCGAATTGTTCAGCCGACTGCCATCGACCGTCGGGGTCGTGCTCGACGGCCCGCATGATGATCGAGTCGAGCTCCGGATCGATGGGGGGACGATGCTGCTGGAGCGAGGGGATGTGGGCCCGTCGCACCGTCTGGATCATGTCTTGCGTGTCGTCGACGCCTCCATATGGATTGATGCCCGCCAGCATTTCGTAGAGGACCATGCCCAGCGAGAAGACGTCGGTGCGAGGGTCGATCTGACGAGAGTGGCTCTGGGCCTGTTCGGGGGCCATGTAGTGAAATTTGCCCTTGATGAT
>JAQCND010000443.1 GCA_028274765.1 Bradymonadaceae bacterium | reverse complement strand
GGGAGTTCATCTACCTCGGGGCCGGGGTCGACGACTTCGCCGACCCCGACGCCATGGGGCTCGACGACCAGCAGAGAACCCAACAGAGCAAGGACGAGCAGGGGGTTCAGGAGGCCTACGACCAGGCCGCCCGCGCCGCCGCCAACGTCCGCCAGAAGGGGGCGGCCGGCGATTACCAGGAGGGCGGTCAGCTCGACTTCGACGACTCCGACTCGGAGGACTGAGTTCGTCTTTTCGGATCGGAGCTCTCTCTGCTCCCACCCGCTCATTCATGTTCGTCTCGGCGTGCTGCCACCCCTTTAGGGCTCGAATGTGATAGATACCGACACCTGGACTCCGGGCTCGCACCCGGGGCTTTGGGCTGTCGCCGCCTTTGGCGGCTCTCTGGGCGCCCATCGATGCAGGTCGATGGAACGGCGTTTAGCACGTCGAGCGCCGATGGAACCACCCGTTGAACGGCGGCTCGTTCTCCCTCTACCCATTCGTGTTCGGATAAGCGTACTGCCACCCCTTTGGGGCTCGGATGGAGAGGATACGCACGTCTCGATCTCCGGACTACCGCTCGGAGCTAAACGCTACCGCCCTCTTCGGGAGTTCGGGAGGTACCAGCGCGATCGGAGGCAAGACGCCAACACGAACACGCGTGCCCCTCTACCGCACGAGTCATGGCTCATCAGAACTTGACCGTCACCGGCGTCGATCTGTCGGAGGTCGAGCCGTCGCCGAGCTGACCCGAACGATTGGCGCCCCAACATCGCACGCCGTTTTGAAGGACCGCACAGGTGTGCCCACTTTCGATCTCACCTCCAGCCGCCGCTACCTCGACCGCCGAGTCGATGCCCTGCACGGCCCGAGTCGATGCCCTGCACGGCCACGGGGGTCGTCTGCTCCGGAGAAGTCGGGCCGTCGCCGAGCTGGCCCGAACGATTGGAGCCACAGTATTCATCGGGCGTCGTGGCTCCCGTCTCATCGGTGGATGCATCTCGTCGTCCTCCGTCGTGTGGGCCGGTGTCGGCGTGGAGGCTCTGGCGAGACTGCTCGAGGTCGGTGTCCCTTCGGCCGGCGGTGACGGCCAACTCGATCGACGCGCCCGGCCGGACGGTCGTCGAGGTCGCCTCGAGCGACTCGACCACGGGCGCCGGGGTGGCGTCCTCGACGTCCTCCGTTATCTCGTCCGTGGCGTCGGTCGTGCCGGTGGCGTTGGCTGTCGAGGGCGAACCGTTCCCGGCCTCTCCGCTGCATCCCGTCGTGCCCACGATGAACAGAGCGGCAAGGGAAAGACCCACGAACACGAGTGAGCGACGTGCCGATGGGGGGAGCCCATCCATCGAGAAGCGCATGGGAGACGAGGGGGCGCGCAACGCGTCTGTCATCATCGGTCTACACCCAATACTGAGTTAGTATTCACTCGACAATATCGCAGCGCAGACGTGTTCACAGTAAAAGCCCTCGTCGTCGCCCTGTGCCGGGGATCAAGAGTGGTTGCCCACCGACTTGCCGTGGATTGTTTGGGCCACGAGGTGCGAGTTCAGGAGTCGAGCAGAAGTGGGAGGACGGATCGTCGGCTTGACCGAGCTGGAAGAGAGCCTGCCGTCCACGTCCCACCTCGTCGGGGGCGCCCGCTTTCGAGGTGACGCCGGCATCGACAACATTCACCTCCGCCGGATACCGTATAGAAGCGGACACTCGATATGAGCCGAGCACGCACGGGGAGACGACGTTGCTGACATCCATCGAACATCCCGTCCTCCAGGCGCTTCTCGCGACCATGTTCATCTGGGGGCTCACCGCGATCGGAGCCGCCACTGTCTTTTTATTTCGCGGCGTCCCGGACAGGCTCCTCGATGCGATGCTCGGGTTCGCCGGAGGCGTCATGCTGGCGGCGAGTTACTGGTCGCTGCTGGCGCCGTCGATTCGGATGAGCGCCGAACTGTGGCCGGGCCTGGAGTGGGCGCCGGCCGCGGTCGGGTTCGTCGGCGGAGCCGTCGTCTTGCTGGGCGTCGACAACGTGTTGCCGCATCTCCACATCGGGGAGGAGCGAGACGGAGCCGAGGGGCTCGAGACCTCCTGGCGCCGCGCCGTGTTGCTGGTACTGGCGATCACGCTGCACAATATTCCGGAGGGACTGGCAGTCGGCGTCGCCTTCGGAGCCGCCGCCGCGGGCATGCCCGCGGCCACCGAGGGGGCGGCCGTGGCGCTGGCGCTCGGGATTGGCCTGCAGAACTTCCCCGAGGGCGTCGCCGTCAGCGTGCCGCTCCACCGCGAGGGCGTCTCGAAGGTGAAGTCGTTTGCGTGGGGGCAGTCGTCGGCGATCGTCGAGCCGTTCGCCGGCGTTCTCGGGGCCGCATCCGTCCTCTGGTTTCGCCCGATCTTGCCGTTTGCGCTCGCCTTTGCGGCCGGTGCGATGGTCTACGTCGTCGTCGAGGAGGTCGTCCCAGAGGCGCAGCGCGGCGGTCACCACGACCTGGCGACCATGAGTCTCGTCGTCGGATTCATTGTCATGATGATCCTGGACGTCGCGCTCGGGTGAGCGTGCCCCGGGACGCCTCCCTTGCCTCTCTCGTTTTGAAGCCTCCTCGCTCCGTCGGGGGGCAAAACGACGAGATTCCAGCTCACCGCGAACGCGAGGCGCCTCTCTTCACCTCTCTTTGAACTTCGGAATCGTTTTCCGTATACGTCTGTGTTCGTGGACGGCGCACGTTCGTGGTCATTTCAGTATACGGAGAGAGACGACATGACAACGCGACACTTCGTGACGACGATTGGATGCATGCTCGCACTCACGGCCTTCGGTTGTTCGGACGATGCCGATGGAGACAACGGCGGCGGCATGTCGATGGATACCGGGTCGATGATGGAGCCCGATACGAGCTCCGGAGGCGATGATACGATGGAGGGGGGCGGTTCGGGAGATACCTCCGAGACGCCGGATACGAACGGAGGCTCTGGCGACGCCACGGGAGGCGGAAGCCAACAGCCGACCGCCGACGACTTCGAAGTGGTCGAATGCGGCAACGTCGAGGCCAGCACCGAAGTCAACGTCGGGCCCGGTCTCCTGTATGAACCCGAAGAGGCGTCCGTCCCGCAGGG
>JAQCND010000441.1 GCA_028274765.1 Bradymonadaceae bacterium | reverse complement strand
ATCTTTTTCCTCACAGGGGATTGCTGAAGCGACGTACCAGCAAGGGGTCTCACGTCACAGACGCACCGGGGCGCTCCAGCGAACGAGCGAATGTCGATCGGGCACCACGCCCCTGAAGCGCCGGCGGCTCGCCGGCTCGCATCCGCGATGGTTCCATCCTCATACGATCGCCTTCTCTCCTCCACGGATACCATCCGGGACGAGTCTCCACACATCACGAACTCTCTCGCTGAAGGGGTAGCCCGTCGGCTCGCCATTCTGCCACCCCTCCGGGCATGCGGTGAGCATCGAGTCCGGCCTCCTGGAGGGCGCGTACCCCCTTGATGGCCGCGACGCAGTAGGGGCCGCGACAATAGGCGACGATCGTTTGATCCTCGGGGAGTTCGTCGAGGCGAGCATCCAGTTCCGACTGGGGAATCGAGCGGGCTTCGGGAAGATGGCCGGCTTCGTATTCCTCTTCGGGTCTCAGATCCAAGAGAACGACGTCTCCTTCTTCGATGCGTCTCAGCAGCGTTTCGCCCGAAAGATCCGGATCAGCCTCGGGATCGGTGGCGTAAGTACGCATGGCCTCGCGTGCTTCCGGAATGGCCTCGAGCCCTGTATCTCGCAGCGACAGCCAGAGGCGCACGACCGAGTCGTCTTTGATGGCTCGATAGACACGTCGTCCCTCCTTGCGGCGCTCAACCAGATTGGCCTGTTCGAGCGTCTGGAGGTGGGCGCTCGTGTTGGCGGCACTCATGCCAGTCTTTTCGGCGAGTGCATCCACCGAATATTCCTTCTGGCAGAGAAGATTGAGTATCTGGAGCCGTTTGGGACTCGAGAGGGCCTGTCCGATGTCGGCGAACTGTTCGTAGAGATGCTGAGGGAGTTGTTCGAGGCTCACGTCTAAAACCTCCTATCTTCCAAAAAGACAATTTTCCATTTGAATGTTTTCATAAAGGCGGCCTGGAGTCAAATGGCTCTGCATCCAGTTCGGGTCCAATCACGACCCGTGGAGCACTCAAAACGACTCCATATCTCTGGGAGCGCCCCGATGTGTCTGTGAGGCGAGACCACTGGTTGGCCCATCCCCGACGATTCCCGTTGGGGAAAGCGAGACGAGCCCCGATCGAGGTGGAGAATTGCGCGAAGACGCCGGACTCGAACTGGCAGCGGTGCTCGAGCGTCGCCTGATAAACCTCGAGATCGGAGTTCTACTCGAGTGGGGCAGCCTCGAAGTCGCGGGTCTCCTCGACATCCCGCCACATATCTGAAAGTACATACAGGGAGCAATGATGGAGTATTTCTGACCGCCGCTACATATCCATCTCTGCCAGCTCTCGCTCACGATGGTCGCCTTCGATCTGTCACATGGATGTGAGAAACGCCCTCTACGTTCGACCGTGCTCTCGTGGTTCGAGCAGGGATGGGCTGCCGTCGACCCCGAACGCGCCGTCGAGCGAGCTCTGCATCTCGAGGACGCGACGCTGACGGTCGGATCTCGCGAGATCGAGCTCGCAGACGTGGACTCCGTGTATGTCATCGGCGCCGGCAAAGCCGTCGAGGGGATGGCTCGGGCGCTCGAATTCGTGCTCGGACATCGTCTCGACGACAGCATGGTCGTCACCGAACGTGCTGATGACACGCTCGATCACATCGAACTGCGCGAAGCTTCCCACCCTCGACCGGACGAGCGAAGCATGAAGGCCGGTGAACGCGCCCTCGAGCTGGCCCGTCGCGCCGGGGAGGACGATCTGGTGGTCGCGCCGATCTCGGGGGGCGGTTCGGCTCTTCTGGAGCGGCCGGTCGAGGCGATCGGGCTCGAGAGCCTCCGCCAGACGACCGAGCTCCTTCTGGCATCGGGCGAGCCCATCCAACGCATCAACGCCGTCCGCAAGCATCTCTCCGCCATCAAGGGCGGACAACTCGCCCGAGCCCTCTCGCCGGCCCGATGTGTGACCCTCCTCGTCTCGGACGTCGTCGGCGACCGGCTCGATACCATCGCCTCCGGCCCGACCGCCCCCGACGAGACCACCTACAGCGAGGCGCTCGAGGTGCTGGAGGAGGCGGAGCTGAGCGGACGCATCCCCGACGACGTGTTCGATCATCTTCAAGCCGGTGCGAGAGGCGAACATCCGGAGACGCCCGATGAGGGCGATCCCGTCTTCGACGATGCCATCTTCGAGATCGTCGCCAGTCGGCGCGAGGCACTCGAAGCGATCGAGGAGTCCGCTCGCTCGGAGGGATACCGAACGGAGGTGTTTACGACCGAAATGGCAGGAGAGGCCCGCGAGGTGGCACGCGAGATCGTCGCTCGACTCGATTCACTGGTTCGCGAACTCGACTCCGACGATACGCCGGTCTGTCTGCTGGCCTGCGGCGAAACGACAGTGACGGTGACCGGCTCGGGGCGAGGGGGACGCAACCAGGAGCTGGCGCTGGCAGCAGCCATCGAGATGGAGAGGCGCGACCTCTCGGGGGAGACGCTCGGTCTGGCGGCGCTCGCCACCGATGGCATCGACGGCCCGACCGATGCGGCGGGGGCGATCGTCGATGCTTCGACCATCGAACGAGGGCGAGATGTCGGCCTGGACGCCCTCGATCACCTCGAACGCAACGATTCGTACGCGTATCTCGACGCCGTCGGCGAACTCGTCCGCACCGGACCGACCGGCACGAACGTCAACGACCTCGTGGTGGGCATCGTGCAGCCCGAGGAGGCGGGGTAACCGTTTATACCATCCAGTTGCGGGCCTCGAAGGTCTCGTCGGGGACCTCGATCTCGAGGGTGTCGTGGCGGGGATGACGCTCGCGTTCGAGTCGGCCCTCGCGAATTGAGAGCCGGAACTGGAGGACGTCGCCGGGATGAGCATCGAGCAGGTGGAAGGGAATCGCCAGCTCGAGGCTATCGTCGAAGGCGACCAGATCGAGCGGAATGCCATCGCCCGAGGTGTCGTCTTCATAGAGCTCGGCAGTCGTCCCGCTCTCGGTCGTCACGGCGACGACGTGGTGCGACTCGCCGAGCTGGAGCGACAGGCGGGCGCCGACACCGGTCATGTCGCCCATCAAATCGGGCCCCGGATCGACCCGAAGATAGAGGTTCTCGAGGTCGAACCCGACGTGCATCTCGTCGACGTACCGGATGTTCTCGAACATCGAGCCGTGGTCGCCCGTGTTGCGGTAGACGCCGGCGCCACTCCATTCGTAATAATAGTCCGAGCGACCGTCGATGCGGGGGCGAATCAACTGCTGAGGCGGCTCGAAGGAGACCTCCGGCGTGTCGCGATCCATCAGTGGCGTGTCGAGCGCCTCCGGGATGTCACAGCCGAGTAGATTGTGGATGAATCGAAGCTGGTCGCGGAAGAGTCGATCGAAGTCGGCATCGTTTTCGGAGGTGAAATCGTCGCCATACCACCAGAACCAGTCGCTTCCCTCGGCGATGTAGAGTGCATTCCAGATCCGCTCGCGCTCGGCTTCCGACAGATCGGCATCGTCGACGTGTTCGACGAGCGTGCGACGCGTCTCGCCGAGCCATTCCCAGGCCCGATTGGTCTCCTCGTCGCCGATCCAGATGCCGAAGTGACCCTCGATCCACGATCCTGACCCGAGGTCGTCGAGCTGACCGCTCTCGTCCTGCTCTCGGGCCTCGAGGGCGTCGCTCGGCGTCACGGTCTCGAGGTCGTCGGCCTCGGAGAGACGGCCGAAGAGCTCGTGGAGAAAATCCCGGCCGGCGTTCGGATAGTGAATCCACGGGTTTTCGCCGTCGAGAATGACGCTGACGCAGGGGCGATCGAGCCGAGAATCCGCGCTAGCCTCTTCGATCCGTCCGACAAAGTCGTCGACGGCTCGCTCGGGTTCATTTTGTTGGTAGACGAATCCGATCTGGTCGCTGATCGTCCGATCGCGAAAAAAGAGCTGCGTCTCGTGGTCGTCGAGCTGCCAGGGGCGATACAGATCGTCGGAGCGTCGCCACTCGTCTTCTCGAACTCGCTTCAGCATGGCCTCGTCAGAGGCACACCACCGGAGGTCGTGGCGGTCGAACAGCTCGATCGTCTCCGGCGAGATCGCTCCCTCGGCGGGCCACATGCCGGTGACCTCGACGCCCAGTACGTCGCGGGCAATCGCTTGTGCCTTCTGGAGATGAGCTTCGGCGTCTTCCGGGGCTTGAAATCGAGGGGGAAGCGGGGCGTCCGGCATGGCCCGCGACGCCGAGTCCGTATCCAACAGGAGGGGCATGATCGGGTGGTACATCGGCGTGACGCTCAGCTCGACCTGGTCGCGGGCGTGGAGTTTTCGATACAGCGGAATCAGCAGCTGCATCACCTCGATCTGCTGCTCGAGGAGCGCTCGCTTTTCACCCTCCGAGTAGTTCGAGCCCTTCTCGAGCAGCGCCTGCACGACGGTCCGTTCTCGACGGGCCGAGAAGCCGAACCACGCCAGATTGAACAACACCTGGAGATCGCGATACTCCTGGTCCGAGAACGCATCGGTGTCGAGCTCGTCGGGATTGCGACCGCGCTTGTCGAGAAGATGCTGGTAAGCGGGCAGGGGCTCGACCGAAGCCGACCAGTCGAGGCTGAAAAAACACCTCAGTAGATGGCGTTTGTCGGATTCGGTCAGATGATCGGCGGGCTTTTCGGTCAGATACCACCAGGTATCGCGCTTCCCGACATCCAGGTACTCGCGGAGTTGCTCGAGCAGGCTGCCGGAGAGGTTGATCGTGCACTGGATCTCCGGGTACTGTTCCAGCATCCGACCCATGTCGTAATAGGATTTGATGGCGTGGAGGCGCACCCAGGGGAGGGTGTTGCACCCCCGATCCGGCGTGCTGTAGTAGGGCTGATGGAAGTGCCAGACGAATTGGATCTGCGTCGAAGAGGGAGCCATACGGAGTGGGAAGTCTACAGAGTCTCTCCTTTGGGAATGACGACGATCCCGTCGTCGGTGACGGAGAATCGCTCGCGGTCGCGTTCGCGGTCGTAACCAATCACCGTATCCGGCGGGATGTCGACGTGTTTGTCGACGATGACGCGTCGAAGCTGAGCGCGGCGCCCGACGTCGACGCCTTCGAAGAGCACCGATTGTTCGAGTTCGGCATACGAGTGGACCTGAACCTCGGGAAAGAGGATCGAATCTCGGATGACGCCCCCCGAGACGATACAGCCATCAGCGACCGTCGAGTTGATGGCCTTGCCGACGCGCTCGTTGCTCGGCTCGTCGTGCACGAACTTGGCGGGGGGGCGATGCCCATCCTTGTAAGTGCGGATGGGCCAGTCGTCGTTGTAGAGGTCGAAGTTGGGATGGATACTGACCAGATCCATCGAGGCGCGCCAGTAGGATTCGACGGTGCCGATGTCGCGCCAGTATCCCTGTTCGGAGTCCGGCTGCCCCGGGACCGTGTTGGTCGAGAAGTCGTACAGATACACCTCGGAATCGGGATCGCGCACCATCTCGGTGACGACGTTTTTGCCAAAGTCGTGGTCGCTCTCGTCGTCTCGGGCGTCGCGCTTGACCCACTCGGCCAGCGAGCCGGTCTCGAAGACGTAGTTTCCCATGCTCGCCAGACACATGTCCTCACGATCCGGCATGGGGGTCGGATCGTCGGGTTTCTCCTCGAAGTCGATGATGCGACCATCGCGGTCGACCTCGAAGACGCCGAAGGCTCGACCCTTCTCGAGCGAGACGGGGATGGCGGCGACCGTCAGCTCGGCGCCGGCCCGACGATGGTGATCGACCATCTGCCGGATGTCCATCTTGTAGATGTGATCGGCCCCGAAGACACAGACGTCTCGGGGCGATTCGTCGCGGAGGAGATTGAGATTTTGATAGATGGCGTCGGCGCTTCCCTGATACCAGCGCGGCCCGACGCGCTGTTGGGCGGGGACGACGTCGACGTAGTGGCCCAGGTGTTCCGAGAGTTGCCAACCGCGGGTGATGTGGCGATTGAGCGAGTCACTCTTGTACTGGGTGAGGACCTTGATGTGATAGAATCCGCTGTTGACGAAGTTCGAGAGCACGATGTCGATGATGCGATAGCGACCGCCGAAGGGGACGGCGGGCTTGGCGCGCTCTCGAGTCAGCGGGCGGAGTCGTGTCCCCGCTCCACCGGCGAGGATCATGACGAGTACGTCATCCATGGGGGGCGAGAGGGGCAGCGAGGCGAGTGATTGGCGAGTGACTACCACCATTCGAGCATCGTGCCGGCAGCGACGAGGGCCCCTGCGGTCAGCACGGCGACGATGAGACCGGCCCACCACCACGAAGTTTCCGCCTGGTCCCGGGGTTCGGCGGCCTCGTCGCCTCCGTCTTCGGGGGCATCGGTCGGCTCGTCAGGGAGCGAGGTGATGTCGGGAGCGGTCGTCTCCGAGTCATCGTCGGTCTCGTCGGGGCCCTCGATCGCTTCGTTCGACTGGGTGACGGCTGCGACCTCGTCGAGCCCCTGTTCGCGCCAGGCGTCCTCGGCCTGAGACTGTGACGCCAGCCCCTCGGGCTTGGGGTCGTCGTCGAGGTCGGTGTCTCCCCAGGCACGAGGATCTTCGAAATCCCCCGGATCGCCCTCGACGGACGACTCGCTGTCTTCGATGGTGCCCCGGTTGGCCATCCGGAGGTCGAGCTCGGCGATTTCTTCGAGCGAGACGAACTGGTTGATCTCCTGCTGGACGGCACGATCGAAGGAGCCGAGACTGGTCGTCGCCTCGGGGCTGGTCCGTTCACCGTCGAGGGCGCGCTCAACTCGACGTGCCAGGTCGAAGCTCGTCATGACCTCGCCGTGTTCGAAGAGGAAAGCGGCCAGGTCCTGTCCCATCTGACGCGCCGTCTGATACCGTTGTTCGGGATCGCGCTCCAGCGCGTGATAGAGGATCTCCGACAGTGCCTCCGGAACGTCGAGGCGACCTGCCGACTCCAGCGAGGGAATCTCGGTCTTGCGCACCTGCTCGAGCGTCTCGTAATCATTTTCCCCCAGAAAGAGACGCTCGCCCGTCAGCATTTCCCAGAGGATAATGCCGATTGCGAAAAGATCGGTCCGGGCGTCGACTGGCTCGCCCTCGGCAGCCTCCGGCGACAAATACCCGAACTTGCCTTTGACAACACCGGGATCGGTCAGGTCGACCTGGGTCCGTGCCTTCGCGAGTCCGAAGTCCGTAATTTTGACCTCGCCGTCTCGCGAGACCAGGACGTTGGGAGGGCTAATATCGCGATGGACCATGTTCAGCGGCTCGCCCTCGGCGTTGGTCTGCCGGTGAGCGTGCACCAGCCCCTTGCAGACTTCGAGCCCGATGAAGGCCGCTTCGGGGGCGTCGAGCTGTTCGCCCCGCTGGCCGAGCGACTCGATGACCGATTCGAGATCCGTCCCCTCGACGTACTCCATGACGATGAAGTACGTGTCGTTGGCTCGACCGAGATCGAAAGTCTGAACGATGTTGGTGTGGTTGAGGGGGAGGGCGACTTTCGCCTCGTCCAGAAACAT
>JAQCND010000423.1 GCA_028274765.1 Bradymonadaceae bacterium | reverse complement strand
CATTGCCGATTCGACGAAAGACGCGAGAGATCATCGCGCTTCTCGTCGGGGAGGGGGAATGCAAACTGAGTCGTGTCGTGGATGCAAAGCACAGTGTCGAGTCGCTCGGCCCGCTGTCGAGTCGCCTCGTAGTGAGGCTCCAGCAGGTCCTCGTAGGCGATCGAGGGATGGCGCATGAACCGATAGTATCCCTGCCGAGAAGCTTCGTCTTCAAACGCTTCCGGCACTGATGCATCCGGCCGATGCGACAGCGCCTCGACGATGGCGACGTAGCGTTTCGTGCGACGCTCGTCGCCGAGGTCGGCATCACAGACGTCGTCCTCTGGACTGTATGCATCCCACTCGTCGATATCCTCGCTCATGCTGGTCTCCCGGGTCTGTCATCATCATTCGATTCAGGCAGCTCCACCTGGATGAGACCACATGCCGACGTGGCTCACAACCCTCCTTCAGGAGGGCGAGTGGGATTTGTGTATGACCATGAGGGGCATGGCTCGTCGAAGAGATGTGGTTCCCCGCCAACCGGGTTGCTCGATGAGCCAAGCCGGCAAGGATGCCGGCGCTCCAGGGGCCTCATTACCCTGCGATGGACTCAACCTCGCTCTCCATCCGGGTTGCCATGCCATGCAAGCCGGCGAGGACGCCGGCGCTCCGAGCCCCCCGGACACGAGGGTCGGGGTTGGGAGTGGGTACGAAAGTCGGGCGAGACGAGCCCCGCCCTCTGGACTGGGGATAGCGTTGACAAACGGGGGAGCTCGACAAGCCAGGCCGGCCAGCGGCCGGTACTCCAAAGGATAGGCATGGCTCGTCGAAGGGATGCGACTCGCCCGCCAACCGGATGGTTCTCAATGCAAGCCGGCGCACGGCCGTCGCCAGCATGAAAAGACGCCGGCGCTCCGGGAAGCATCTCTCCCGTATGCCGATACGGAGTGTCTGTTCGGAGTGTTATTCCGGGAGTCCCTCCACGAGAGGGGCGTCCTCGACGACTCTTATCGCGATGGTTCCATCCCGACGTAACAGCCCCGGGAACTCCTTGACGTCCCCGGAGTTCCGTCGCACAACAGTCGTAGAGGTCTGTCGATGCACTTGAACGTGGAGTTCGGACCGGACGGATGATGGATGTCACGAGTCGAACGCGGGGATGGGGAAGTGCGATACTCGGAGTCTATCTGGCACTCCTCCTGCCGGCGTTCGCCCAGGCCGGTCAGAAACAGGCCAGAGAGTACTATAAACGGGCTCAGAAACTCTATCAACAGGGAAGGTTCGAGCGAGCAGCAAAGCTTCTAGACGAGGCATACGACGAGGAGCCCAACCTCACCTACCAGTACAATCGCATTCGCGCGCTCCAGGGGGCCGAAAAATACCAGAAAGCACTCGACGTCCTCGAAGCATACGAACAGCCCCTGCTGGATGCGGATGGATACGAGAATGTGCAATCGCTAAAACGCAAACTTCGGGCGAAAGTGGACAGCTCCGCCACGAACGATTCGACGTCGGACGCCAGCTCGGAGACCTCCGATGAGGCGGAGACGTCCAGAAGCCCATCTACATCCGAGAGCGCTTCTTCGGACCGCGATACGCCTCGAGATGCCTCCGAGCCAGAGTCTCAGTCGACTTCTTTGTCGCAAGCTTCCGGTATATCCGACGGAGAGACCTCCTCGCTCCCCCAACCGTCTGCTTCGTCCGGCACGTCCACACCGAATTCAACCGACTCGTCCGCCCGACGACGCCGCCCGCTGGCGTGGTCGCTGGTCGGGACGGGCAGTGCACTCGCGGCCGGAGGAACCGTGCTCTCGACGGGCGTTCATCTCTGGGGGGTCGACGGTCCTCCGAGCAGTGGAGCGTCCTCGAAGACGTTGACAACCCACCGCGTGATCGCCGGGTCGGCGCTTGGGCTCGGAGCAGCGGCTACGACTGTCGGTCTCGTCCTCCTGACCCGCCATCGCGGCGCCGCCTCCTCCTCTCGTACGTCTCGAGATGCGTCTTCCCCCTCGATCGACGTCGCCCTCGTCCCCCGTCTCGGGTCTTCGGGGGGAGGCGCCGTGTTCGAGATTGATTTCTGAGGCATCACCGGATACGGTCTGTCTGCTGGCGCACGAGGCTTCTCGCACGCAATGCCCGCTCGGCCGGACGCCCCTCTTTCCTCGAGGTCGCCTCGAGGCCGTGAGCGCACACGGGGGTTCGACCCCCGATGATTTGGGGGTCGGGGGAGTGGATGGTCCTCGCGTGGGACGACACGGAGTCTCGTGGGCCGGGGCATCTATAGGTACATATGGCACATCGAATTGCTGGAACAGGTTTCGTATGACGACCTCCGACACAAGTATGCTCGAAGAGAAGTTCGAAGAGGCGGATCGCCAGGCCATTGTCGACGACGTCGTCCAGCTCATCGACGACGAGGTCCACTCCAAGAGTGGTCTGACGGGCATGGCCCTCAAAGGAGGCTACAAGGCCGTTCGTCGTCTCAAAGATGGGATCATCGAGGATGCGGCCGACGAACTCCTCGATGATTTCACGCAGGCCCTCGCGCCGATGTACGACGACTATCTCGACTCGCACGAGTCGACCTTCGAGGCGTATCTCGACGCCCACCGCACGGAGGCCGCCAACGCCCTCCTCTCGATCACCGACGAGAAAGCCGAGGAGGCGGACAACAAGTCGCTGAAGAAGATCTACAACAAGCTCCGCGGCCAGGCCGAGCACCAGGTCAAAGAGGCACTCCCGGGCGTCGGTGAAATCGTTGACAAGCACGCGCCCGCTCCCTGAATCTGAATCACCCGCACGACCGTCCCGGACGATGGGGGCGCAGACGCGAATTGGTGCCCCTCTCCGGGACCCGTCGTGGTCTCACGCGAGTCGCCGATGTCGAAGACTCAGACCACCGAGGGATTCGTCGTCCGCACAGTGGACTACGGCGAGCGTGACGTCATTGCCACCTGGTTTGGGCGAGATACCGGGCTGGCTTCGGCCATCGCCCACAACGCCAAGGGGAGCAAGCGGCGATTTGGCGGGGGACTGCAACCCATGCGGCGCCTCGCATTCACCTACACCCTTCGCCAACAGTCGGATCTGGCTCGCCTCGACGAAATCGAGATCCTCGAGGACTTTCCGGCCCTCGAGGAGGACTTCGACAAGATCGCGGTCGGCTCCCACGTGACGGACTTACTCCGCAAGATGGCCGTCGAAGACAAGCCCTCCCTCGAGACCTACCGACTGCTCGAAGCCTTCTATCGGCGACTAGCCGACGCCGAGCCCGATCCGGGCGTCCTCGAAGTACTCCTTCGACATGTCCAGCTTCGCCTCCTCGCCATCCACGGGACGGCTCCGTCGCTGAACGCCTGTTTTCGCTGTGGACGGGCCGTCACCTCGCTGGCCAAGCTCTATGCAATGCGGACGGGAGAGGGCATCGTCTGCCAGAGCTGTCTGAACCGAAGCGACGAGGTGGGCGTGCTCTTCGAGGGCTCGCTGAGGATTCTGCACTACTGGCGACGGCCCGACGGTGATCCGTCCGAGGCGCTGAGGGACGAAACGTGCTGGGATCAGGCGAGGCACTTTGTCGACGCGACGCTTCGCCGGGTGGTCGAGCAACCGTTGAAGAGCAGAGAGACCCTCGATACCGTGTTGCCGAACCTCGATTCCGACATCGACCGACAGCGATTCAACCAT
>JAQCND010000422.1 GCA_028274765.1 Bradymonadaceae bacterium | reverse complement strand
GGGGGACGTGTCAATTTTGCCGGACGGCATGAAAACGAAGGAGACGGGGACATCACAGAAGAGCACGCCACGTGCCCCTTTCGTCCTCTGGATCCACTCCTCTTCACGCAACATGTCGCCGTGATGGGCCGAAGATCATCGATGAGGGGGGAAGCGGCGAGCTGTCAGGTGGTTTGGAAGGAGTGAGCCGCGCAATCGCTCCGCTCTCGGGCGGGGTGGTGGTCCCCTCGAACGACTGGCCGGTCTGCGGCGGGCGGGGCATGCGCGCGATCGCGGGCGCTCCGGAGGGTAACATAGGGGAGAGGTACAACTCGAACTGGACGAGATGGGGAGCCAGACAATGGTCCGAGCCCCTTTCGAAGGGAGGAGGACTCGGGCCTGTGACCCGCCTCGACCTCCCGAGTCGAGAGAGCAGAGGGACGATTTCGATCGAGCCGAGCGTGGAGGAGCCCCCCCGATCGCGAGGGGATGGGCGGAGGAGTGCACCGAGAGAGCGTGTCAACCTCAGGCGTCGAGACGCTCCTTGAGTTCACCGCTGGATTGCATCTCGCGGAGTTCGTCGTATCCGCCGATGGATTCGTCGTTGATGAAGATCTGGGGAACGGTGCTTTGCCCCGTGCGTTCGACGAGTTTGTCGCGCGTCTCCTCGTCGTGCGTGACGTCGATTTCCTCGTATTCGACGCCCATGTTGTCGAGGAGGCGTTCGGCACGATCACAGTACGAGCAGTAGTTGGTGCGGTAGATCTTGACGTCGGCCATGGTTATGGGACTTCGAGTATAGAGATGGGGTTTCGATGATGGAGTCGACACGAATACGTGCCTCGCCCCCGGCGAACGTGACGATGATCAGGGGGCACGTCCTCGTCAAGGGGGCATCGAAGAGATGCGTGAGACGAGGCGCTCGTTTCGGACGAATGACGCGATGCCATGCTCCATCGCCTGGCATGTGCCACGTCCCGTCAGCATTCGATCTCTAGCGGACAGAGAGCCAGGACGTGGTCCTCCTGGAGCATGCGCGCCACGAGGGCGGGCTCCAGAAGCTGGTCGGGCATCAGCGAGGGGGCCACTTCGGCCGAGAGGCCGAGAAGCTGCTTGAGATCGCGCGACCCGTGGGGCACGAAGTCGATCTCGGTCGATTCGGGGTCGAGGTCGGCGACCGAGCAGACGTGCTCTCGGGCCGTCTCGAAGCCCCCCAGATCGTCGACCAGCCGCCGGCGGAAGGCATCCTCGCCGAAGTAGACGCGACCCCGAGCGTATCGGTGGAGCCGACGCCGATCCAGACCTCGCGAGCGTCCCACCCGCCGCAGGAAGCGACGATAGAAGTCCCGGGCGTCTTCGTTCATGCGATCCAGCATCTCCGGGCTCAGCGGATGGAGGAGACTCGTAAACGTATCGGCATCGTGCTCGTAGATGGATTCGACGTTGAGATGGAGTTTCTCGGGAATCTCAGAGGCCGATATCTTGCCCGTGACGACGCCGATCGAGCCGGTCATCGTGGTGCGATGGTTGACGATCCGGTCGGCGGCCGACGCCAGATAATATCCTCCACTGGCAGCGACGTCCGTGCAGTAGGCGACGACGGGCATCTCGGCCGAGACCGTATCGATGGCTTCGGCGATAATTTCGCTGGCCAGGGCACTCCCTCCCGGCGAGTTGATGTGCAATACGAGCCCCTCGACGGCAGGCTTGCTTCGAATGTCGCGCAGTCTGGGGATGACTTCGTCCGGGTCGATGACCTGACTGCCAGCCCCTGGAATCTGCATGCCTGGCATGACGATCATCCCCGTCAGGTCCATCACGGCAATCGTCGACTTCGGGCTCAGGAGGGGCGTCCACTCGAAAGTTGGAGCCATGACGGCGGAGGCATCCTCAAAGTCGACGAACATGATGTCCTCGTCATCCGCCTCGTCGTCGGGGTCAGACGAAGGGGACATGTCGTCTGTCTGGACCTCTTCGTCCTGTTGATGCCCCGGTCGATCGAGGGCGTCTCGACGTCGAAACAAGGTCGACGTCGTCTCGTCGGGATACTGCAGCCAACTCCGGAGCGTGGGTCGCGACAGTCCGTGATCGATGAGACGGTGGCGTCGTGCCTCTCGAGCATCGAGAGGGGCCTGGCTGAACAGGGCGTCCGCTTCGTCCAGGGCGATCGAGCGTCGATCGGCGATGCGCTGGCGCATCATGTCGGTCAGCCCCTCGTGGAGATGGCGCATCATCGCCTCCTGCGGCTCGGTCATCGTCTGATGGAGCATGCGGTGATTGGCCGTCTTGTAATCGCCGATGTGGATGAACTGGGGGTCGACTCCGAGGGCATCGAGCGCATCGGCCCCGAAGAACTGGTCGAAGCGAGGGCCGAATGTATAGAGTCGCCCGGCCGGAGTGAGAAGAATGTCGTCGGCGGCCGTCGCGAGGAGGTATTCGTGGGTTGCGGGGCTTCGAGCGTGAGCCACGACGTGCGTGTCGCGTTCGCGAACCGAGTCGAGGCGAGCCATCAACCAGGACGACTGGGCCAGTCCTGTCGTCAATTCGTCGGTTTCGACGATGAGCCCGTCGACGGCTTCGGCGTCTCCGATACGATCGAGGGACTCGTCGAGTTCCAGAAGCGAGGGACCTTCCTGAAGATACTGGGCGATCCCCGGTGGAGGGCCGAACTCGTACTCGTCGTCGAGTGTCAGTCGGACGTACATCGATGTGTCCCGCCGTATCAGAGAGCCGACCTTGAACCAGAACCATTTCCAGACGAACTTGAGGAGGCCAAAGAAATTGCGGAGAAGCGAGATGGGAAATCGGAGCATGAATGGCGGGGCAGGAGGCGTCGTCGAACGGACGAATGTGTGGGAGTGGGCACTTTAGGTCGAAACTCATGAACTTCCAACACGTTGAGGGCGAGTTGACATGTGATATGGAGACGGGCCGATCGGTGATGTCGTCTGGACGGGTCGAGCCACTCGACCTGTCCGAGCATGCGAGGTCGAGATGTCACTCTGGTTGAAAGTGGTGCTCGTCGGGATCGGCGGGGCTGTCGGGGCGCTCGGACGCACCGGACTGACCACGCTCGTGGCGGGGCTCGGCTGGACCGGGGGCATCGACGGCGAGGTTGTGGGCACGATGGTCGTCAACATCGTGGGGTGTTTCGGGATGGGGGCTGCGCGGGCGGGGATCGAGACCGCCGGTTGGGGAACTCCTCGTCTCAACACGTTCCTGCTGTCAGGGTGTCTGGGGGCATTCACGACGTTTTCGACCTTCGAAGCCGATGCGGCGGCGCTCTGGCAGAACCGAGAGGCGCTCAGGGCGGGGCTCTATCTGGGCGGGAGTGTCGTCGGCGGCATGATCGCTTTCTGGCTGGGATGGAGTCTGGTGGCATTGGGAACCGGACGATGAGCGATCTCGGGCGCTCGAGTCGCTGCGTATACGACAGGTGAGGCGACAACTCATGGCACGTCACATCGATATCGATGGCGAACGCGAGGAGCTCCAACTCGTCTTTCCGTACGACCCCGAGCTCAACGCTCGCGTCAAAACACTTCCGGGATGCTACTGGAACGGAGACCTCGAGGCCTGGTGTGTTTCGGTCGAGCATCTCGACGAGACGCTCGAGCTGCTCGAGGGAGAGCACTTCAAACTCAGTCCCGACCTCCGGGCTTTCTGCGAGGAGCGTGATACCTCCGAAGGGGCAGCCGACGAAGTGTACCTCCCCGCCCCGGCCGATACACTCTCGATCCGCGAGGCCAATCTCCGGTCTCGAGCGGCTCTAAAGGAGGCGTTCGACGATTCGATCTGGATTGTCGGCGAGCTCCAGAGCTATGATCGCAACGACGAAGAGGGGCATGCCTATTTCGAGCTCGTCCAGCGGCCCGACGAAGAGGCCGAACCCGTGGCACGTATCCAGGCCGTGCTCTTCGACAGTGATCGACGTCACATCCGGCAGACCCTCGACGCCTCCCCCAACGACGTCGAGTGGCGGGATGGACTCGCCGTGCGTCTCCGGGGGCGCATCGACCTCTATGCCGAGCGCGGAAGCTATCAGATTGTCGTCGAGGCCCTCGATCCCGCCTACACGGCCGGTCGGATTCAGCGGAGGCGACAGGCCATCCTCGATCATCTCGACGAGGAGGGAATGCTCGAGGACAACCGGGCGCGCACCTGGCCGGTAGCGCCGCTTCGAGTGGCCCTGATCACCAGCCACGGGAGTGATGCCTACAACGACTTCCGAGAGGAGCTCGAGGCGTCGGGATATGGCTTCCAGATGACCGTTTGTGATGCCTACATGCAGGGGGATCGCACGGAGGCCTCGGTTCTCCGGGCGCTCGAGTATGTCGAGCGGCACTCGGAGCAGTACGATGCGATTGCGATCGTGCGAGGTGGAGGGGCGCGGTCGGACCTGGCGTACTTCGATACGGAGGCCATCGGCGAAGCGATCTGTAGTCATCCCGTCAAGGTGCTCTGTGGCGTCGGACACGAGCGCGACACGTGCTTGCTCGATCACGTCGCCGAATCCCACAAGACGCCCACGGCGGCCGCCCAACGGCTGGTGGGGCGTGTCGAAGCGTTTCGAGAGCGCATCGACGAGGCAGCTCATTCGATCTTCGACGAGACCCGAGATCGCGTCGCTGCGGCGGGCGATCGTCTCGAACATCTCTCGATTCGCCTCCAGCACCGGACGGAGCGGCGCGTCAGTCGGGCCACGTCGAATCTGTCGACACTTCGCTCTCGAGTGGCGCGGATTGCTCAAACTCGTCTCGATGCGGCTCAGCGGCGGGTGGCCAACCGCTCTCGAGACCTCGTCGAGATGACACGAACGTATGTCGACCGTCGGCGCCAGCCCCTCGAGTGGGCACGGCGTCAGTTGCGAGAGGAGCGGCTCAACCGTCCTCTGATCCGACGTCGTGAACACCTCGAGCATCTTCGAGATCGTCTTGTGCGCCGGAGCCGCGACTCTCTCGATCGTGCCCGCCGTGCACTCGACCAACGCGTCCGGCGCCTGCGTCTGATGGATCCGCAGCGCGTCCTCGAGCGGGGATTTGCCATCGTACGACGTCAAAACGAGACGGTTCGCTCGGTCGACGATCTCAAGGCGGGTGACTCCCTCGAGATTCGGTTGGCGGACGGACGCATCGATGTCACAGTCGACGAACGACGACGCGATCGCGACGACGACTCCGAACCGACGTCCTAAATTTATGTCCCATTCCGACGACGACCCTCAAGATACGCCGTCTTACAGCGAGGCCATCGACGAGCTGGAAGAGATACTCGAGAGCATCGAGAGCGACGAGGTCGATGTCGACGAGCTGGCCGCCCAGGTCGAGCGGGCCTCGGAGCTCGTCCAGTTCTGCCGCGAGACGATCGACGAGACCGAGATGCAGATCGAGTCGATCATCGAGGATCTCAGAGGGGACGACGAGGAGACGGGAGGTCGGGAATGATCGCCGAGATCGGGGAGACGCTCAGCGACTATTCGGAACGCTACGTGCCGAGCCCCTTTGCGCTGGCCCTGATCTTGAGCCTGCTGACCTTCGTACTCGGGCTGGCCTTCGGCCGAGAGGTTGCTTCACAGCCCGTCATGGTCCGAGCCGGGACGCTGGCCGACGGCTGGTTCAGCGGGTTCTACGGCACGGCCGGGCTGGAGTTCGCGCTCCAGATGTGCATCGTGCTGATCACGGGGCATGCGCTCGCGACCTCCGGCCCCGTCCAGCGCGGGATTCGGGCCATCGCACAGATTGCGTCTCGTCCCCGAGACGCCGCGCTCGTCGTGGCGCTCGTGGCATGTGCGGCGAGTCTGATCCAGTGGGGGCTCGGCGCCATTGTCGGGGCGTTCATGGCGCGCGAGATGGGTCGTGCCTTCGAGCGTCGCGGTCAGTCTGTCCACTATCCACTGCTCGGGGCCGCCGGATATGCCGGATTTCTGGTCTGGCACGGGGGCTTTTCCGGATCGGCGCCGCTCAAGGTCGCCGAGCAGGAGCATTTCGTCGAGGACATCATCGGCGTCGTGCCGGTCAGCGAGACCCTGTTGAGTCCCCTGAATCTCGCCATCATGAGCACGCTAATGGTCGTCATTCCGCTGCTCTTTCGGCAGTTGATGCCGGAGGATGCCTCGAAGATGCGGGCCCCGGAGTTCGAGGACGAATCCTCGAGTCGCGAGGACGACGAGACGGAGAACAGCGCGGGAGCTCCCGCCCTGCAACTGATCGAAGGAACGCCCGCGCTCAACATCGTCGCCGGCGCTACGGGTTTGGCCTTTCTGGGATACTATTTCGCCGGTGAAGGCATCGGCGGATGGCATTTGAACTCGATCAACCTGCTCTTTTTGACACTCGGGCTCTACATCTACCCGACTCCTTCGGCTTACGTCGATGCAATCCGAGACGGCGTCCGGGGAGCAGCCGGTATCATTCTCCAGTTTCCGTTCTACTTCGGCATCCTGGGCTTGCTGAAGGCCAGCGGCCTCATCCAGCAGGTCGCCGAGTTTTTCATCAGCATTTCGTCGACGACGACATTCCCGATTTTTGCCTTTCTGTCGGCGGGGATCGTCAATTTTTTCGTTCCGTCGGGAGGCGGCCAGTGGGCCGTGCAGGGTGACATCATGATGCAGGCCGCCCGGTCGCTCGACGTCCCCGTCCACAAGGCCATCATGGCTTTCAGCTATGGAGACGCCTGGACGAACATGCTGCAGCCGTTCTGGGCCCTGCCGCTGCTGGGAATCATGGACCTGGAGGCCCGCGACATCATCGGCTACACGGCGCTCGTGATGATCGTGACCGCGCCGATCATCCTGACGCTTCTGGTGATGCTCTGAGAGCCGGTTTCGACACGTCGAACAGGGGACGGACGGTCGGCGTCCCCAATGACCCGGGTCCGTGCTGAAACGAGTGCCTTATACCGCCGGGTACATCCGCCCGGAAGAGAGGTGAGAAGTGCTCTCACGTCGTGTCGCTCGGTGCTCGCCTCACTCGATGTCTCGGCGGCCGGGATACCGCCGACCCGTCCACCGGGTTCCATCCCGACTGGCGTCGACGGATCAGATGACGTCGATGATCAGGGTCGTCTTGGCCTTGATGGGGGTATCGTTTTCGGGCGGGCGTCCTTTGGCTTCGGTCTTTAGCGTCATCCCCTGTTCGATGTAGGGTTTCAAATTCACCTCCTGATCCGTCGTGAAGTCCAGCCTGCGTTGACCCTCGGGAACGTCCTCGATCCAGGCGATGCGTTGTTTCGACTGGTTCTCGGCGTCGACGAAAATCGTCATGCTGTCGAGAAAGTCGAAGTTCTGGCCCTCCGACGACTCGGTGACACGCAACTGAAAACTCTTCATGCGAACGGCCTGGGCCGGCCCGGCGTTGCGCTGGTCGAGCTGCTCCTGAAGGTCGATGTTGAAGCCCAACTGAGGGAAGGCCTCGTCGAGGGGCGTACCCGACGGAGCGCGGACGCCACTCCCCTCGACGGTTTTCTCACCACTCTCTTCGGTGATGCTAAACGACCCAAACCCCTCTGAACAGCCGACCAGGCCGGTCCAGAAGACGAGACTCATTCCGATCGCGAGACGCAGGGGATGTCGCATCATGATACAAGCTCCTCTCCGCTGATGAATGTCGTCGACTCGGCATTCTTTGTGCAAGATTTGATTGTTGCGATGTTGGCCGCGCGGATCAATCGTACAGCGTCCCCGGAGTCCAATCACGATCGGTGGGGGGGCTCGTCATGGCGTCGCGTCTTCTGGAGCAACCCTGTATGTCTGTGATGTGGGCGGTCTCGCAGGCCCGTCGTCGAACGACTTCCTTTCAGGAGAAGCAAGGCGGCCCCGGACCCACGACTGACAATGGCATTCGCGCCCTTGGGTGAGGGTGATTGCATCAGGAAGTGTTTCGCGCCGACGGAAGCCGGCGTTCCGGAGGGCGCCCGTCGTGAGATTCTTTTTGACCTCCATGCTGGCGCGCCAGTCCACTTGCTGGTACGTCTTGTCGGCGAGGGGGCTCATGTCGAAGATATACGAGGCGCTTCCAGTCGGGGGCGGGGAGGACGAATCGCGGATGCCGCTTTAAGTACCTTCTGTATTTTTAAAACATCTGAACTTATACCGAACGTGAGCTTCCGGTCCACTTGCGTCTGCGTGAGGCGACTCTCGGCGTGATGGCTCTGAAGGGCATGCTTCAGGGCGATCGCATAAGGAATGCCCCACTGCGAGCGTGAGCCGGCTGGAAGCCCACTTCCGGAGGACGTACAGGGGCGCTCCGAAGCCGGGCTTTCTGGATCGACTCGATATCGGTTCGGAGCGCCAGCCCCCCTGCTGGCACATGGCTTCAGCGACTCCCTGGCGGGAGGATGGAGGTGGCATAACACGGAACGAATCGTGAATGTGTGGCTTATACCCCTAATGCGATCGCCTTGGGGCATGCTTGTCAGAGCATAAATCGAACGATACAGTAGGGGGCGCCCGATGAGTTATTTCACCTCTGTGACGATCTTTGTCTATGAAATTCTACTGCGATCAATGCAACGCCAAATACTCGATTGGCGAGGACAAGGTACGGGGCAAAGTCGTCCGAGTTCGCTGCAAGAAATGCGGCGAAGTCATCGAAGTACGCGGCGATCAGTTGCAATCTCAGCAAGGGAGCGATGCAGGGGGTTCGGACGCTGGTCGCGGGGGGGGCGGCAATCGACAATCGTCCCGGCGATCGGGAGGGCAGCAACGTCAAACAGGGGAGGAACGTCGTCGAGGGGGCGGTCGAGGCGGTCAGCAACAGGCCGATAGACAGCAACAAACCGGTGGACCACAGCGCCACGCCGGTGATCGACAACAGCAATCGAGCGGCAACCAACATGGCCGAGGCGCGGGACGAGAGGCCAGCTCGACCTCGAATCCCAAGGGCGGAGATTGGTACTATTCGGTCGCCGGTGACTCGTACGGGCCGATGCCGTACGAGCAGCTCGAGCAACGCTATGCATCGGGAGAGGTGCCGGAGGATAGCTACGTCTGGCATGGTTCGTTCGACGACTGGAAGCCGGCGATGTCGGTGGATTCGATTCAGACCGCTCTTCAGCGAGCTCGATCCGGATCATCGTCCGGTCGTACGTCCAAAGCCCAGTCTTCATCGAGCCGGGAAGGTACGGCTCAACAACAGCAACAGTCACGTCGTGGACGTCAAGAGAGGCGAGACGAAGCCTCGTCGACGTCGAATGCGTCGGGGGCGGGCCGAAGAGAGGCGTCGAGCCAGACGGATCGCACGAAGCCAACGTCGAACAAACAGTCGTCACGAACTCAGTCGACGGGTCGATCGTCGAGCCGAGACGAGTCGTCTCGCCCCGAGAATGCGTCTCGAGATCGTGATCAACGCAAACAGGACCGCCGAAATCGAACCTCCTCTCGAGATCGCAAGCGTTCCGGCGACGATTCGTCGGGGAAAGAAGAGCGTCTCAGTCAACTCCGCAACAAACTAAAGTCCAACCTCGGAGCATCTGGGTCGGAGGGGGGCGTCGGGGCCGAAGAGAGTGCCGTCTCGGAGAGCAGCGTCGCCCGTGAACGTCCCTCGAGCGACGAAGAGACCTCGACGAGCTCCGAGGAGCCGCGAGACGCTGCGGAGTCGACTTCCCCCTCGGAGGAGGCTCGAGCCCCTGCCGAACCCGAATCTCGAGAGTCTAATTCATCGACATCGTCGGAACCGACGGTGGAGGACGACACCTCCAGTGCCTCGCGAGACGAGGCGCTGGACGCCCCCGAGGACGATATCGATTCGACCGTCGAGGCGGAGGTCGACCCCGAGGACTTCGCCGCCGATGCCATGGAATGGGACGATGCATCGTCAGCTCCGAGTGACGTCGAGTCCGAGGCATCCGCGGATGCCGGGGATGTTGCTCCCCCCGAGGCCGACATCCAAGAATCGGAGCTCGACCCCGCCTCCGATCCGCGAGCCTCGGCCCTCGAGCCGGACGAAGGGACGCCCGACGAACTCCGAGAGGCGGAGGGGGCTGAATCGCACGACGAGGGATCCGATGGCTCGCCGGGAGCACCGGAGGAGACGGAGGAACTCGATGGTGGATTCGAAATTCCCGATCCGGGAGCAGAAACAGAATCCGAAGAGTTCTCTGAAGCCGAGGGGGGGGCGGAGCTGTCGGATGAGGGCGATCTGAGCGAGGCTCCGTCGTCTACCGACGACGTTGACCCATCCTCCGATGAGGGCGAATCGCTCGAGACAACCTCGGACCCCGGAGCGGACCGAGAGCCGCCCACTGACGAGACGGAGTTCTCGGGGATCGGCGACCTTCCCGAACCCTCCGGCGAAGAGAATTCGGTGCGTACGGACGAAGAGAGAGACGTCGACCTCGAGACGGACGGCGAAGCGACCGAAGCATCCATCGATACGACCGACCCCGTCGCCGCTTCGGAGGGGCCTGCGCAGACCGAGGAAGGCGAGGCAGATGCCTCGTCGGGCGGGCTCGATCTTTCTCTGGGCGAATCGAATCGCGAAGCCCCTCCCGAACAGCGGGGAGCCCCGGGAGACTCCGAGGATGAGGCTCTCGACCAGTCGGTCGAGTCCTCGTCGCCGCTCGGCGCCCCCGAGGGAGAGGGCCTGGGCAGCCCCGACAGAGATGGCATCGACATGGAGGGAGGCGGCGGACTGGAGGAATCCCGTCCCTCTGAAGATGAATCGGGAGCCTCCCACGGTGATCTCTTCGACGAGGTCGAGGATGAAGACCTCGATCCGGAGGAGGAAGAGGGATCGTTCGTCCCCTCGGCGCCGAAGCTCGGGGGGGACACCACTCCCGAAGAACCGAATTTGACCGACAGCCTTCTCATCCAGCTCGACGAGATCAACGAGGACGGTAAACAAAACAAGTACTACGCGGCGGCTGGGCTCGCTGCCCTTGTCGGACTCCTCGGACTCATCGGGTATATCGGATTCACGAGCTACAATTCCTCGGCGTCCTCGCTCTCCGACTTTGTGTCTTCGGATGAAGGCCCCCTTCCGTCCGCAGCCAAAGAGGGCAAAATTCGCACCTATTCCGAGGATGAGCTCCAGCGGATGGGCAAAGAAAAGCGTCGCAAGATCAAGAAGCGTCGTCGTCAACGCAAGAAGCGTCAGCAGCAAAAACAACCAGACGAGGCACAACCTCAAGAGACGGCGCGTGCCCCCCAACCCCAGGAGAGTTCCTCCGATTCCCCGGGTGATCCCACGCTCGATCTCGATCAGAGCACGGAGAGTTCCGGAACTTCCTTCGACGAGGCGCTCGAGAGTGCGGGCAACAAGAAAACGACCGCTCAGGCCGGATCCCTCGATCAAGACGATCAGGGGGCAGCCAAGGATGAACAACCCTCGATCGCCCGCGGCGAGCTCGGCAAAGTCGGAGGCGACAGTGACTTCGAGGCCGTCGGAGCGCTCGGCGACTCGACGTCGCCCCAGGTCAAGGTATCGGACGGCGTGGGTTCGCAGAAGGGTTCGTCGGGGGGAGGTTCCTCGAAGTTCAGCAAGGAGGAGCAAAAGCGCATCTACAAACAAATGGGACGGGTCATATCGGAATGCCATGCCCGTCAAGTCCGTCAGGGCATCCCCGTCCCCGCCAACAAAGTGAAATTGACGGTCACCATCCAGCCCTCGGGCCAGGTGAGCGCATACCAGATCGCACCGGAGAGTCTCCAGGGCGGAGGTTTCGAGGAATGTCTCGAGAGTCGCAAAGGACAGCTCCAGTTCAGCTCTTTCGAGGGTGGGGCCGAAAAGTTGAGATCGAGCTTTATCATCGGGGGATGATGTGCGTCATCCCTTCATCGGGCGCGCTTCTTTCCGTTGCTCGACCCAATATCGCCCCTTCAAGAAGCCATCAAACTTACTGCGATCCGAGTCTCGCCTCCAGTAGATCGAGATCGACCTCGATGGCGCGATCGCCGAGTCGATCGGCGACATCCCGCGTACGATCGATCCATCGGCGAGCCGCCTCGTCGTCGCCGACGATCGCGAAGTCCTCGGCGATTTCGTAGTGCATGTCGACATCGTCGGGACGATCTCGGCTCAATGCGTCGAGAACGTTGCCGGCCTGGTCCTCTGCGCCCATACGATGGAGGACGAGTCCTTTGAGCTGGCGAAAGGCACGTGCATCGCGCTCAGCCCAATCGATGGCGCGCTCCAGCACGGAGAGCGCCCGTTCGTACCGTCCCTTGTCGGCGAGCGTTCGCGAGGCGAGGAGATAGACTTCTCGGTAGTCGACGGCGGGGTGGTTGTCGTCGGAGTTCAAGACAACCTCGAGGACCTGGACACATCGATCGATCTGCTCCTGACGTCGCCATCCCCGCGCCATGCCGAGTCGCAGGAAATCGTCGAGTTCGTCGGGGTCGCGCCCGTCGAGCCCCGCCTCCGATCCGGCCAGAAGCGCATCGTGGTGTTCGAGCGCCTCCAGCGAGACGATATCTCGAGCGCCGTAGGTATATCCGTATGTCTCGTCCAGATAGGACGTGTAGTTGTCACAGCGCGATTCAGGGGCCGATGACGAGACGTCCTCGTCCGGACGAGGGGAGACATGCTCATTCATGGTGAAGTTCGTGGGTGGAGGAATGAGAGCGTTCGAGCGACGTGCGTTCACCTCCCGATTTTGGCCCCGGTAGGAGTGTGCGGTATCCCGACCAAGCCGGGGGGGGAGAAGGGAGTGGGTCAAGGGTCGCTTTAGAGGCCTCGGACGTGAATTTCAATCCTGCCGATCGGAAGATCGCACGGGGGGGGAGACGTCGCTCTCGCTCGATATGCGACTGCCAGATGTCGAGAGGCCTCGTCTGATCGCGCGAGATCCGTTGGAGCGCACGTTCGAGAGTATCGAGATCGTAGGTCGCGCGCTCTTGCTGCTGAGATTCGAGCAACGTTCGAAACCACGTCTCGATTCCAATCTGGTCGCCGCTGGTTCGAGCGAGTGCGGCGTCGAAGGCAAATCCCAAAAGCAGCCCTCGATCGTAAGGGAGACGCCGTCGATCGAGTCGAGTCGCCCCTCCTCGCCGATTCGTTGTATTGTGGAGATAGGCCGAGGCGGAATGTGCGAGTTCGTCGAGGGCCTCCTCGAGTCCGATTCGGCCGAGGCGACGGACGGCCTTGAGGGCGACGTACTGAGTCACGCCCTCCAGAAACCACCGTGTCTCCTCGGAGCGATCGGGATCGGGCACGAGGGCGTGTCCGTTCCAGAGATGGAAGGCTTCGTGGGCGATCAACAGCGAGGCGCGAGGGCCCGGCGGACGATCGGAGGGGAGTGCCACGACAAAGCCGCCGCGCCGGCTGGTTCCGCGTCGGCGACCCTCGCGTGATGGACCTCGAGACTGGACGTAGACGGCGACGGGCCCGAGTCGGCCGAACCGACGTCGATAATATTCGACGACCTCGACGATGCGCTTCTGCGTGACGTTGCGGCTGGCCCGGTAGGAGGGATCGAAGGCGATGTCGATGCGACGCTCCTCTTCGTCCACCTGGCGTCGGTCGAGGTTGACGCCCCCGGCGAGATAGGCATCTCGTAGCCGTTGAAGATCGCGGGGGACGAATCCGTAGACTCGTCGATCGGGGTGTTGGTTTGAAGCCTGGACGCTCTGCTGGGCCCAGGTCGACAGCATCTGCCAGGTCGCCGGCACGTGCACTTCCACCGGAATCTGGCGAATGGATCGAGCGACGTGACGACTCGGTACGATCAAAAAGGTCGGGGCGTAAGCCAGCAGCACGCCGTTCGACACGTAGGGAGGCGGAAGTTTGCCATCCGGGCGAGACGACGCGATATTGACGCGATAAACGATCTCGATCCAGGGAGCCTCGCCGGCCTCGACGTCAATCCGGCCGCGTCGGCGATGAATGCGATACGAGCGGCGCTGGTCGGGCCCTCGTGCGTAGCTGATATGGAAGCGTTCGCCGAGACGGCTCGGCGTATCCGACATGGTGGGCACGAAGAAATGGGCATGTTCAGGGGGGCGAAGCAGGCGGAGTCGAACGCGGAGCGAGTGTTCGGAGAGTTCGATGCGGTACCAGAGCTGGCGATCGTTGCCACCCGACTGCGCCGGCTGTTCGGCGTTGTCGGCGGGTTCGGGCGGCGTCGGCGTCGGCTCGCCGATCATGTCGGTCGATGAAGACGATGACGAGGACTCGCCCTCCGAATGTGCCGAAGTGGCGCACCCCGCCACAATCCCGACGAGCCCCCACGTCAACACCGCTAGTCTCCAGACAGTGGGAGAGCGGCTCTCGGATGTCGGCGAGGCAGAAAGTGGCATATCGATCAGAACGTCAGGGAGACACCGGCACTCGCGACGTGAATATGGGACGACCACTCTCCCTCGTTCTGGGGGTTGCCCGGCGGCGTGCCCGGCTCCTGGCAGGCGTCGTCTTGGTAGTCCGGTCCTCGACACTGACTCAGGGGAATCTGGTTGTAGACGCGACCGTTTTCGACGTCTCGGGAGGGAGATCCGATGAACATGTAGGCGAGTTTGAGGTCGAGCCACTTGTCGATGTGGAACGACGTACCGAGGCTGGCGCCGTATCGCTCCCAGCTTACGAAATCGACGTTGGTGTAGGCTTCGGACTGAGCGGCTGTCTCGAGCAGCCCCCCGCCGTGGAGGGTCAACCACTCGAGTGCCCCCCAGCTCCCCCCCACTCGGAGGCTGAACGTGTCCCGAAAATTCTTCGGCTGTTGGATGGTGCGGAGATCCTGAATCTCCTGGGAACCGAAGGCTTCGGAGGTGATGTCACCGGCGGGCTCGATTTCGAAGCTCTCGACGATCGACCAGTTCTCCCAGATGCCGTTGACGGTGACATCAAAGCGGGGATGGTCGGGGCGCCCGGGGTGTTGGCCGTGTTCGTATCCCCACCCGAATCGCAGGGATCCGGCCTGGTTGGTGCGAAGCGTCACGCGATCGTCGCTCAGCCCGAGCTCGAGATCCTCGAGGTTGTCGGGAAAGTCAACCTCCGCTCGCCCCTCGGACTCCCAGGAGATGGGCGGTCGGTAAGAGGCGGCGATGCGGAAGCCGTCGAGTTCGTAGGCGAGCCCGAGGACTCCGGTGGCATTGAAGCTCGAGAGTTCGCGAGCCTCGAAGATGGCCTCTTCGTCGGGGTTTTCCTGCCAGGGAGGATTGGGGGTGGGGACTTCGGCGTTGATCGCCAGCCGGAATCGGTTGCGCTGGTAGGCCAGCATCGCCGAGGCCCCCACGCTGAGCTGACCGGTCGGCAGTTCGAAACGATAGCCGGCGCCGAGCGTCCCGTAGGCCTGAAGGAGAGACGATTCGATCAACATGTGGCGCGCGGCGCCGTCGCGGTCGAGCTGACACTCGCCGTTGTCGATGCGTCCATAACAGCGTTCGCCGTACGCGGGCGGGCCGAAAATCCCGAGTCCGACGGTCAGATCGTCGATCCCAAAATCCCAGCTCACGGCCATCGAGGGGACGGGAAAGGGGCCGGCGGCGTTGCTAGTTGGATCAAAACTCTCGGTTTGACGGCGGTCGCCCTGAAAATAGACGAGATCGTCACGCTGGAAGTCGATGTTCAGATCGACGAGGTTGGCATCGGCGAGGACCTGTACCCCGTTGGCGCGAGGGAGGAGGGCGGGGTTGAAATAGAGTGCACTGGGGTCGCGCTTCATGACGACCCCCGTTCCGCCGCGCGCCACCGACAGTGTCGTGCTCTCCGGGATTTCGAACCCGGCCGCTCGAGCTCGCTCCGGCGTGCCGAGCACCCACCAGGAGACGACGAGTAACATCCCCCCGATGGATAACTGGCGATGGAGGTGGTCCGAAGGCGCGAAGAACGTCTGAGAAACAGTCGGAAGATCCATGATATCGACGGGCGCGAAATGTGGATCGCATCGGGGCTCCCCCGTTCGACGTCGAAGGACATCGTCACGTCGCCGGAGGGACCCGAGATGGAGACTTACGGTGTGGGCGAGGATGTCTCGTCGGAGGAGCTGTCGGCGGTGGTCGCGTGTTCCTCGTCGGCTTTCGGAGATTCGTCGTGGGCCGGGTCACTCGTGTCAGTTGCGTCACTCGTCTCGTCGTCGTCCGACGTCTCGGTCTCCTCGTCGAGGGCCGTCTCGGATCCGTTCTCGACACGCGCCTGAAGTTCCTCGATGTACGAGGCACGCTCCTCGAGTTCGGCCCGAAGTTGCTCCTGCTGGCTCTGGAGACGGGCGAGTTCGTCGGTGAGTGCGTCTGAGTCCTCCGCATCGTCTTCAGGGTCG
>JAQCND010000412.1 GCA_028274765.1 Bradymonadaceae bacterium | reverse complement strand
GAGGCCATTCCCCTGACCCAGCGCATCCCCTTCGACCGGCGGTACATGGCGGTACTGGCGGGGATTTCAGTGGTCATCTTCGTCTCCAGCATTGGCATCTTCTTCGGATTTCCGCGGATCGGGCTGGGGTATTTCGCCCAGCAATCCCGGAGCAACACGCAGGTCAGTGGGTTCTCGGACTCCGTCGAGCTGGGCTCGCACGGCTCCGTGCGCACCAACCCCTCGGTGGCGCTCCGGGTCGAGTTTCCCAACGGTCGTCCGCTCAACTACCGCCAGTTGCACTGGCGTACGATCACCTTCGATCGCTACGACGGGTCGGGATGGTCCCGCACCTTCGAGGACACCGACGAGAAGCTCATGGAGACCGGGAAGACGTACGCGCTGTCGTCTCGGCTCATGTCGAGTAAGTATCTGGAGAAGCAATCTCACCGCGACATCCCCGAGGAGGTTCGTATTTACGCCGAACCCTTCGGCTCAGATGTCGTGCCGACGCTCTGGCCCTCGAAGCGGCTGACCCTCCAGGCCTCCGACGATCCCCACATGCCCGGCAATCCTCGAACCGGCGACGTCGAAGCCGACGACTACGGCGACATCAGCCACGACATCGCCAGCGACATCGGGATCTCGTATACGCTGACGACTTACGGGCGCCCCGATTCGCAGTGGCTGGCGCAGCTCGACGAGAACGTGCCGGCCCATCTCGACCTCGAGGCGTACCTCCAGCGTCCCGACGGGATGAGCGAGCGGATCGGTGAGCTGGCACGTCGCGTCACGGAAGAGGGTGATACGCCGTACCGCAAGGCCAAAGCGATCGAGTCGCATCTCCAAAACAATTATACCTACACCACCGATCTCCCCGAGGTCGATCCCGATCATCCGGTCGAGGACTTCCTGTTCGAGTTCAAGCGCGGCCACTGCGAATACTACGCGACGGCCATGGTCCTGATGCTGCGGACGCTCGGCATCCACGCTCGCATGGTCAACGGCTTTCTGGGCGGACACTGGAATCGCATGGGGGATTTTCTGGCTGTGCGCCAGGCGGACGCGCACTCCTGGGTGGAGGTCTACATCCCGGATTACGGATGGGTCCAGATGGACCCGACACCGGCCGCGTCCCCGACCCTGTATCAGAACCAGGCCACCGTCTGGTTGCGGGACGCCTACGACACGCTTCGCATGCAGTGGACCAAGTGGGTCCTCGAGTACGACCTCCAGAGTCAGATTCGCCTCTTCAAGCGGCTCGCGAACTATCTCGTCCCGCGCGGTCTCATGGACTGGGGGGCGGACGGAGACGGGGCGACGTCCGAGACGTCGAGTGGAGACGCCGAGTCGGTGTCGTGGCAGCCGGCGGTCTTCTGGACGGGCTGGCTGTTGATGATCGTCGCCATGTTCTTGTTGAGCCGCCGTTTCGACCCTCGATTTCGCAAACTCGCACTCGTCGGGATCGGGCTGGGGGCGGCCAGTCTCTCGGGGGGCTGGGCGCTGGGGTTTCACGCCCCTCGATGGGGATGGGGCGTCGCCGGGGCGCTGGCCGGATTGGGAAGTGTCGCGGCGGGGGCGTTGACGCACCTGTTCGCGGCCACCCGGGGACGGGCCGACGTCTCTCGGCTCTTCGATCGCATCGAAGCCGCCGGGCGGCAGGCCGAGATGCCTCGCCGCTCCGGTGAGACGCCGGGCGACTATCTGGCTCGCCTCGCCGAGGAGCATCCCGAGATTCGGTCCGAGCTGGAGCGATTTCGCCGCCGCTACCTGGCCGCTCGATTCGGCGAGCGAACCCTCTCGGCGGAGTCGCTCGCTCAGCTCCAGAGGACGGTTTCGACGATTACGAACACCCTCGGGGCCTGACGAGCCATGTTCTCGAGCCGACGTATTGCCCCTGATATCGACGCCTCGATCCCATGACGAGCCCACCGGAGGACTCCGAAGCCGAAGAACATGCGACGTCGATCTGGAAGGTGTTCGGCGGGGTCGTCGTGTCGGGCGTCTTCCTGTATGCCACCTTTCGACAGGTCGAGTTTCGTCGGGTCGGCGAAGAGTTGCAGAATATCCAGCTCGCCGTGCTGATGTTGAGCCTCGTCACGCAGTTGGGCGAATTCACGGCGATGACCGTGCGTTCGCATCTGCTGTTCGACCGGCTCGGCTCCTTCCGGTTTCGCGATCTCTTCAAGTCGATCCTGGTGGCGTTCGTCGGGAACAACCTCTTTCCGATGCGGGCCGGCGAGTTCATGCGCGTCGGGTATCTCCACCGTCTCGACGACGAGACCACGCCCGAAGCCTGCCTGTCGGCCATCGCCCTCGAGCGGCTGGCGGACATGGCTGTCTTGAGCGTAGCTTTCGCCGTCTGCGTCACGATCACGGCCGTCGATCTCGCCGGCCAGGGGTTGCCTCCTCTCTACATGGCCGGTGTCGTGGTGGGGATGTGTGCCCTCGTGGTCGGGGGCATGTTTGCCGTCAGCTGGTATCCACAGACCGTCGTCGAGATCGCCGAGGGGCTGACGGCTCCATTCGGCGAGACAGTTTCGACGTTCATCACCGATCGGGTGCGACACGTCGTCGAGGGCGTCGAGCAGTTGGCCTCGGCCGAACATCTGGCCGGGGTCGTGGTCGCCACCATCGGGTACTGGGGAGCGGCCTGTGCCTCGATCGCCATCTGGATCGCGGCCTTCGACCTGCCCGTCCCCGGATATGCCGCCTTCGTCGTGACGATCTTCACGGCTTTCGGGGTGGCGTTGCCTTCGTCGCCGGGATACGTCGGGACGTATCACTACTTTGCGAAGCTCTCGCTCCAGTTGTTCGGGGTATCGGCGAGTCTGGCGACCTCGTTTGCGATTGTCGGACACGCAATGACTATTGTACCCTTCACATTGATTGGGATCGTGGTCGTCGCCCCGGACGTCTTCGGGCGGGGGCGAGAGTGACGCCCGGGGTAGGGAGCCTCGCCGCTGGCCACAATGCCCTCGACCACTCACAGGGGACTGTCGTTTCGAGATATTGCGCTCATGACATATCAACATCCCCAAAAACTTCCGCTCCCCTGTTTTGTCGCCGATATCGGCCACTTTCGGTCGCGTTTTCGGCGCATTCGAGAGGCGTTTGCCTCCCACTTTCCCGACGTGGCCGTCGGCTATTCCTACAAAACCAATTACCTCCCGGCGTTGCTCGAGGAGGTCGAGCGACTCGACGGCTGGGCCGAGGTCGTCTCGTATCTCGAGTATCGCCTGGCTCGACGCGTCGGGGTTCCCGGCGAGCGCATCATCTTCAACGGACCGAACAAGACCTACGACCACCTCGCCGACGCACTCGAGGCGGGATCCGTGGTCAATCTCGACAGTCTCGAGGAGGTCGATCACGTCCGGCGCTGGGTCCGTCGGGAGGGAGCGCCCCGTTCGGTGGGACTGCGTGTCAATCTCCCGAACCCCGATTTTTCCGACCACCGCGCCCATTCTCGCTTCGGGCTGCCACTCTCGGATCTGGTCGAGGCCGAACGGCGCCTCCGCGACGTCGACGTCGAGGTCGCCGGGCTGCACGCCCATCTGTCGTCGAACGCTCGCGATCTGTCGGTATTCGAAGAATTGACGCGAGCGCTGGGACGAGCCTTCGATCGACTCGAGCGAGACGATCTCGACTACCTCGATGTCGGGGGCGGGATGGGATACGCGCCTCCGGAGATGGAGGGGCTGACGTTCCCGGATTTTACGGCGTATGCCGAGAAGATCCACGAGGCCCTCGGCGCATGGTTCGACGAGCCCGGGGCGAGGCGGTTGATGATAGAGCCCGGCATCAGTACAGTAGGGGACACGATGTCGTTCTATACCCCCGTCCGGGCCATCAAGGAGATCGAGGGTCGACGCGTCGCCTTCGTCGACGGGAGCATTCAGGATGTCAAGCCGACCGGACACACCCGCAATCTCCCGACGGAGGTCTTTACGTCCGAACTGGAGCCCAAGTCCTGCTCGTCCCGATCGTACGACATCGTCGGGTACACCTGCATGGCCGACGACTACATTGCGATCGACCAGTCACTTCCCCGGCTCGAGGTCGGCGACGTCCTGAGGATCGACAATGTCGGAGCATACACCATCGTCTTCACCCCCCCGTTCATCCGAGAAGCTCCCCCCATCGTCGTCCTCGATGACGGCGAATACCGAGAAGCTCGACGAGGCGAGTCGTTCGACGACTTCTTCGCCCCCTACCGATTCGACGTACACGACTGATCCGTCTGGCGAGGCCAACGTGTTACTGACTTGCGTGGGGCGCAAGTCGTATCTGGTGCCGATCTTCGAGTCGAGCGCCCATCTGGGGCAGTTGGTGGCCGTCGATGCCGACCCGGACGCGGCGATTCGCTATCACGTCGACCATTTTCACGCCGCCCCTCCGGTCGTGACGGAGCCCGAGGCCTACATCGAGCGGCTCCTCGAGCTGGCTCGCTCTCACCACGTCGACTGGATCATCCCGCAAAACGATCTGGACGTCATAGAGCTGGCGGAGGCGCGGCCGCGGTTCCGGGCACACGACATCGAGGTGGCCGGGGCCGATGCCGAGACGGTTCGCATCGTCGAGGACAAATACCAGTGTCGTCAGTGGATGGAGAAGCACGATCTTCCCTATCCGACGACGTGGGCCGGCGGCGAGCTGGAGACGCACGACGGTTCCGTCGTCGTCAAACCGAGATACGGACACGGCAGCAAGGGGGTCGAGGTCCGCAAGGAGGGAGACGTCTCGGATCTGGAGGGCACCGACTACGTCGTTCAGCCGGAGCTGAGGGGCGCCGAGTACAATCTCGACATCCTGCGCGCCCCTCGAGGGGGAGTGTTGAGCGTCGTCCCCAAACGCAAGCTCGAGATGCGCTGGGGCGCCACCCACATGGCTCGTTCGGTCGAGGCCCCGGAGCTGGTCGAACTCGGCGTCGCCATCGGCGAAGCCGTCGGGCACGTCGGGTCGATCGACGTCGACGTCATGGCCGATCGGTCCGGGGAGAACTACCAGGTCATCGACATCAACCCGCGGGTGGGGGGCGGGTTTCCGTTTACGTATCACGTCTGTCCTCGATACGTCGAGACGCTCGTCGACGTGTGTCGAGGGCAGTCGGTCGAGTCCTTTCTGGGCGATTACGAGTCGGGCGTGCGCATCCACCGCGAATTCGAGTACCGTGTCGTCGACGAATCGTAACGCCTCTCTCTGCAGTGCCTTCTCGACGTCGTCCCTGCTTCGACAAAGGTTCCGACATGAGTTCGAACGTAGCTGACGAGCAGTCCGAGCTGTACGGCGAAAAGATCCGACGGCACGGCGACACGACCGACGGCCTCATCTGGGGCACGCGTGTCAAACAGCAGCATCGCTTCGAGCAGATTCGCGCCGCGCTGGAGCCCGATCTCGAGTCCCCGTCCGTGCTGGATGTCGGATGTGGGACGGGTGATTTTCACGCATGGCTCCAGGAGCAGGGGATTGCACACGACTACACGGGCGTCGACATCACGCCCGAAGTGCTGGAGATGGCCTCGGAGAAATTCGACGACGTCGAACTTGTCGAATGCGATCTGGCCGAGACGTCTCTGTCGTCACAATACGACTTCGTGACGCTCAGCGGGACCCTCCACGCCCTGCCCGAATCGGTCGAGGCCGAGCAGATGCGTGCCTACGCCCGCCGGCTGATCGAGGGCATGTTCGAGCACACGCGGCATGCGATGGTGTTCAATTTCATGACGACCTACGTCGACTACCGCGACGAGGATCTCCTCTATCTCGATCCGACTCGTCTCTTCGATTTCTGTCAGAACGAGCTCTCCCGCCACGTGGAGCTCCGTCACGCCTACGGCCTCTACGAGGGGATGATCGCCGTCTACACGTCCCGGGCCATGGAGCGACGACTCGGGCATCCGTCGCTCGAGCGCTACGCCGAGACCTGAAGCTGACGACTCATTCGGTCGCAAATCGACGGTCGCGTGCCTCCGAGACCGACTGAAAGGCTCGCACCATGTCGCGGATGGCTCGGGTGACCTCCGAGGGACGGAACGCCTTCGACTCTCCGGCCTTGCGACCGCGCAGATAGAAGGGACACTCGCCGACTTTGAGCTGGGGATTGCGCAGGATCGCCTTCGAGAGCAGCTCCGCGGTAAAGCCATGTCCCTGGTTGACGATGTCGAGCCCCTTGAAGGCCTCGAGACGATAGAGCTGCATGCCGTTGAGATACCGGTATTCGAGCCCGAACAGAAACTGGGCGAGTCGGAGGTAAGCCTTCGACAGTACTCGCCGCTTCAGGGGGCGCACGACTGGATTGGCGGGATACCCCAGGATGAC
>JAQCND010000404.1 GCA_028274765.1 Bradymonadaceae bacterium | reverse complement strand
TGGGGAGGTTTCCGCTTTCGATGCCGGCAAGGATGCCGGCGCTCCGAAGCCGGGCCTTCCGGATCGACTCGATATCGGTTCGGAGCGCCTCGATACGTCCTCGACGTGAGCATCCCTGCTGGCACGAGGCTTCAGCGATGCCCTGGCGGGAGGATGGAGGTGGCATAACACGGAACAAATCGTGAATGTGTGGCTTATACTTCTAATGCGTCTAATGCGATCGCCCTGCGTGGCGACGTGTATCTCAGCGATGGCGAAACGGCGCTGAGGCAGAGGCATGGTACGGTCACTTCCTCCTCGAACATGCGGGCAATCTGGGAACTCGTGTCGGAGACATTCGACGATGTCCCTGGAAGTGTCAAATCTCGAGACGCCGTCTGGACGATTGGCATCGAGCGTCCCTGAGGCCTCCGAAGAAAACAGTCATCTCGATCTCCAAGGGGAATCCGAGGAAGACAGGGGGACATTCATTTTGTAACAGGAGGGGAGACAATCGCATTCGAGCCACGTCCCCCCCGATGTAAGCCGGCTGGAAGCCGGCGCTCCAGAAGTCGGCCAGGCTTCACGCCCGATAACGCCCCCTGGGAGTGCCCTGTGCGTCTGTGACGTGAGCCCCCTTGCTAGCCCGCCGAGCGACTCTTTTTGAGAGGAACGAGGCGATAAGACGTACTCCAAAGGGAGAAGGGGGGGGGGCGCTCGGATACCGTGGGATACGCCATCGCACGACGCTTGCGGTCGACCGATTCGATGATCGCGCCGGCGCTCCCAACCACGCATCGTCGAGATCCCACGTACCCGAGTCATGCCCGGGAGAAGGAGCGTCTTGTCGTGCCGTTGATACGTCTAATGCGATCGCCCTGTAACAGGGGAGATGAAGATTGAATTCTCCCCAGTTCGGACGTACAATTGCACATGTTCATCAGCTCGCCGAGGGTCCTCCCGGCCGCGGAGCGAAACATGTCCATTGTGGAGCGAACGGCACGTCCGATTGGCACACTCGCCTGGTGTCTTCTGACCGCGAGCGTGCTTCTTTTAGCGGGGTGTTCGTCGGACGAGGCGACGGGTTCGGAGACGGACGACACCGGCTCGAGCGAGACCCGCGACGTCCCCCGCTCCGAGCCCTCCTCGCCGGACGTCGGTTCGGGGACAGATGCTGACGAGCCCGAACCGGACACGGTCACGCCGCCGGCTCGCGACGCCGGCGACACTTCGCCGCCGCCCGACAACGACACTGCGTGGCGATTCGATACGAGTGACGACGGCGAGGGGGATGGCTCCGCCGATGGAGATGCCACTCCTCTCTCCATCTCATCGATCACACCCGAGCGCGGCTCCACGGCCGGCGGGACGGAGTTTACGCTCGAGGGGCAGAGTTTCACCGACGACACTGCCGTTTACTTCGGGAGTCGCGAGGCCGACGTCGAGTTGGTTGGCGATCAGCTCGTGGGCGAGACACCGCCCGCCGACAGCCCCGGTGCAATGACCGTCAAAGTGATCGCCTCGACTCAGGAGCGCGACGCACTCGCGGATGGATTTCAGTACACGCCCGAGCTTCGATTCGAGTCGGCCCTTCCGGACGAGATTTCCACCGAGGGAGGATTTCAGATCACTATCCGAGGGTCGGGGTTTACCCCCGAGACGCGTGTCAGTTTCGATGGCAAGACGGCCCTTCAACACGAGTTCGTCGACGCGGAACGCCTTCGCGTCCTCGCTCCTCCTCACAACCCCGGACCGGTCGATCTGCGGTTGACCAATCGCAGTGAGACCACAGTCGCCAAGTCGGCCCTCATGTACGTCGAACCGCTCTCGATCGAACAAATCCGACCGACCTCCGGCTCGCGCAAGGGCGGCACCTCGGTGCAAATACGAGGGCGCGGCTTCGAGTCGAACATGACCGTGACGTTCGGAGGAGAACCCGCCCCCGTCGAGGCCGTATCCGCGGGTGGACAGCGCGCCGTCGTCTTGGCTCCGCCCCATCCGCCGGGGCTCGTCGACGTGACAATCCAACGCCCCGACGGCCGGACGGCCCGATTCGAGCGGGCCTTTTACTACCGCCCCGCCGGCGACGAGTTGACGGTGGCCGGTGTGCGTCCCCAGCAGGGCGAATCAAACGGAGGAACCGAGGTTACCGTGATCGGACACGGGCTGAACGATTCGAATCTCGAGATTATATTTGGAGGCAAACGAGCCTCCATTCGGAATCGAGGCGTGGGATTCGCCGTCATCGAGACCCCTCCCCATCGGCCGGAGCCGGTCGATGTCACGGTGTCGACCGGAGACGCCACGAGCGCGACGCTCTCAGACGGATTCGAGTACGTCTCCGACCTGACCATCGATCGCGTGACGCCGAATGCCGGACCGGCGAGCGGGGGCACGACCGTCGAGATCCAAGGGAGGGGATTTCAAGGAACCGAGACGGTCGAATTCGGGGGGGTCGCAGCCCCCTCGTTTTCGGTCACTGATGGGGGAGCGACGATCCGAGCGACGACCCCTTCGCGTGCTCCCGGAGCGGTCGACGTGACTCTCGAGCGGGGCGACATCCGCGAAGTCGCAGACGAGGCGTTTACGTTCGAAGCGCCGCTCGAGATCTACGGGATCGAACCGACACGAGGTTCGATCGCCGGCGGTACGCGAGTCGTGTTGCGCGGACAGGGGCTGACCGGAGCTTCGCTGGATGTGACGTTTGGGGGGCAGTCGGCCCAATCCATCCGATCTCTCGATGCTCACACGCTGGCGGTGCGCACGCCCTCTCGGCCAGCCAGTTCGGTCGACGTTCAGGTGGAGCGAGGCTCGACGACCGCCGACGCTCCCGAGCGTTTTACCTACTACAACCCCGGCAGTCGCGATGGAGGGACCTGGGGCGGCGACGTCGAGGGAGCGGTCAACGTCGCCGTCTACACGTCGACGGGGCAGCCCCTCCCCGAGGCGTTCGTCATGCTCTCGACCAACCCCGATACTCCGTTTCAGGGACGCACGGACCAGAACGGGCTCATCACCTTCAGTGGTTCCGATCTCCGTGGACCTCAGACGGTGACGGCGACGGCCGCGAACTTCTCGAGCGCCACCATTCAGCAGGTCGATGCTGAGAACATCACACTCTCGCTGACGCGACGCTCGCCGTCCGACCCATCGAACCCCCGAACGGGCCGCGACGCCGGGACGTCACCGAGCGATGCCACCCCCGTCGACCCCCCGGACGTCCAGTCCGATACCGATACGAGTCTTCCCGACATCGGAGGGGGCAATCCCGGTAGTGGGCGGGATGCCGGAGACAGTCCCGATGACGACGATGTCGGTGACGATCCCCGGCGAGATCCCCCGGAACGCCGGCGCCCCATCTTTCGCGGCTCCGTCGAGGGACTCGCCAAGCTGGGCTTTCCGGGGCCCGACGAAGTTCATCGCGCGTACGTCTATCCAACGTCGAAGTACCGTCGCACTCGACAGCGCGAGCCGAGGCCCGACCATGTCGTCCGCCCACGGGGCAGCTACACGATCGAAACGCGAACGGGCGATCTGGCCCTGGTCGCCATCGGAGGTATTTACAATACCGAAACCGATGAATTCGAACCTCTGAAGATGGGGGTCAAGCGGTATCAGTACGCGACGCGCGGCCACGAGTATCGACGCAACATCAAGCTCGATATTCCGCTCGATCGCACGCTGACCTTCAAGGTCGACAATCCTCCCTTTCATCCGAAGGCACCGAACTGGATTCAGATCCAACCTTTTCTCGATTTCGGGTTCGAGGGGTACTTCGGTCGACTGCCCGAGGCGTCAGGACGGAGTTCGCTGGTACGAGCTTCGAACTACCCCGACCTTGAGGGCCAGCTCGACGGTGTCTCCCTGACAGCCTTCGGAGGGGCTTATCAAAAGCGCGAACGCAGTCAGCAGGTTCAGTACCCGGCGAGCCTCGCCATCAAGGAGAACATCACCGAGACCTCGGGGCGCATCACGATGCCGAGCCTCATCGGTGTTCCCCGCGTGCCTCGATCCGAATCGAGAGGAGATGGTTCTCCCCACTTCATCGATTTCGAGCTCACAGGACCGGAACGGCCGGATTTTTTCCACCTTCAGATCTACGATCGCGACAACAACCCCGTCTGGGATGCCTTCTTCCCCGGGTCGATGAAGAGCCTCCGGCTCCCTCGCTTCCCAGATTTCAGTCCGGAGCCATCGAGTCGTCAGCCCGAGCCCTATCCCGAGGGTGAATACCGACTTCGATTCATCGCGATCCGACACCCGACGGCGACGCTCGATAACCTGAGCATGTCGGATCTGACGCTCACGGAGTGGTCGGCGTACGCGATGTACTTCGATACGATTCGATTCGGCGATCCGTAAATCGAGTCGAATCGCCTGCGATCACGATCGTGGGGATAATCGCTCAGAAGGCTCTCGTGAATCAGAGCGCCGAATCGTCGGTCGAGCCCGCGTCTGCCGTCGGTCCGACATCGACTCCGACGTCTTCGCTCGCCATGGCCCCACATCCGGATTCAAAGGCTCGTCCATCGGCACACCGCCCCGGCGTCGACAACACCCCCGAGGTCATGGCCGAGTGAGGCTGATACGTCTCGCCCCGGAGCTGAGGGGTGAGAGTCAGCGATTCGGCCGGGGCATCACTCCACTCGAGGCGAGCCAGGCGCGTGCCGACACGATTGCGGATTGTCAGCGTGCCTCCGCCATTGCTGAGCCCGAGTCGATCGGGGGCGATGCGAACGGGCGTCCCGCCGAGCGCATCGGGGGGAGCAGAGGACTCGTACCCGCCGTAGACGACGATGCCCTCGCGAGATGCGAGACATCCCGACTCGAACTCAAAGGCCGGAGCGCCGCTCTCGATGAAAGTCACTCCCTGGAGGTCGAGGGTCGACTCCGAGACGTTGACGAGTTCGATGAATTCGTCGTCGAATGCATCGCGCGCGCCATCGCCGTTGGTATCACCGCGCGGCCCGGAAGGAACGTTGATCATGGCCTCGTTCAACACGAGTTCCTCCGATGCCGGGGCACGACCGTCCGGACAGGGATCCGAAGTCGAGGCCGACGCATCGCTGCCGCCCGAGGAGCCCGAGGGAGAAGTCGAGGGGCGATTCGAAGCGTTGGAGGAGCCAGCCTCCGAGTGGTTCGAACTCGAGGGGTTCGAACTCTGCGTCCGTTCGGCGGGCAACGTACTCGAGCCCCCGTCGACCGAGGCGCGGCGCTCCTCATTCGCCTCGAGGGCCGAAGCCGATGGAATGCACTCGCCCATGCGGCAGAGCGATCCGTCGTCGCACTCCCCGGAGTGTGTGCAGCTCGGTGACGTGCGAGTGAAACACCCGCTTGCGCCGGCGATCATCAGCAGAGTCAGCGATATGGACCAAGAGAGCATATCGTCGTGCATCGAGAGTCTCCCGAGTGTCGTGAGAGTTCGTGTCGAGATATCGATATCCAGACGCGTCGACAACATCGTCCTCTTTTCAGAGAAGAAGGGGGCACGAACGACGAATGGGTGGCGCCGTGATCACTTCAATTGCTCGGAAAACCATCCACCGGTGAGGGCGTCGAGGCGCGCCGTGTAGCGGCGAATGGCGAGCACGAGATCGAGTTGTTTGCGCCACTTGCTTCGTGGGGTCAGAATACGTTCGACCTGGCGTTTCCGGCGCTCGAAGTACAGCTTGGTCACGGTCACGACGCGTTCACCCCGAGCCTCGAGGCGTTCTCTCGATTCGCGCATCACGTCCAGTTCGGCATCGTCGAAGAGTAGCCCCCGGAGATCGAATTCGAGCTCGAGCGAATAACTCCGGCGACGGCGCTCGTCGTCGCCGTATTCGTTGCGAGCATCGTCGTGACGGAGTCGGCCCTCCTCGGTCGTCGCGAGATCCTCCTGGAAATCGAACTCCGTGTCGCGTTGTCCGAGCCAGGCGACCTCGCCGTCGACGATGGGAATGAGGTTCGACCAGCGAGCGCGGGCTCGTCCTTTTTGGAGGCTCATGTCATCGAGGCTTCCGTGTCGAAGTGCGGCCCGCTGGACCTCGCGCACCGAGGGTTCGTCCTCGAAGCGAGCGAGCAGGGCCTCGAGGTCGACCGAATCGTCCTCACGCCTGGGCACAGACCGGTTTGTCGCTTCGAAGGGGTTGGCGCGAAGCTCATCGGATGGGACCAGTGCGACAAACACCAGCGAACCGAATACGACGTATCTCCACATACTCATGAGTGAATGCACCGGAATGAGAGCACGATGAGCGGGACCACATTCAGTCGATCGCATGCCACGCGTCGAGCTACCTGCCGCCGAGGAAATCGCCGGGGATTCCGCGATTTTCGGTCGATTCGAGTTGGTGAAGTCGACGGCAGAGGCGCTCGATCTCCCGAGTTTCGTCGGGTTCGGGTCGATCCACGCGCTCGCTTCGCCCGAGGGCCCTCAACAGCCGGAGGGGATGCCAGGTCACTCCGACGCTCCAGAATCCATGTCGTCCGAGGCGACGCGTGACCGCACCGGTGCCGGGACTGGTGTATCGCACGATGCGAGGGATGCGATAATCTCGGGTTGGTACGACGTCCAGCCGGATGTAGACGCGGGGCATGAGCGCCGAGAGGCGATGCCGCCAGAGCGAGGTGCCGTCGGTGTTGCTGCGCTCTTCGCGGAGCTCGAGAGAACGACAGGGACGTTCCGAGGCTTCGAGCGGGTGAGCGAGTCCCGAGAGTGTGGCGATCCCCAGGAACGCGACGACGACCTTCCAGCGCATATCGACCTCCGACATGTGGCGAGACATTGTATTCCCCTCATCGATGATCGTCGGCAGTCGAGGGCGATTTGTTGCGTCTCGAAGGGGTCGGCGCCGGGGTTTCCCTCCTGTCTCGGTCTCATGTCGGGGCGTCTCACTGTTGGGCCCCAACCGGACGGGAGGCCGGACTTCGGGAGACATCCCGGATGTCGTCGACGCAGAAGGGCTGCGATAGAGGTCGTTGGGGGGGCGGCAGAGGGAGGCACTTCGAGTGGAGCACAGAGAAGGCGTCCCCCCTTGCCCCCCTATCCGCAGGATCAAACACAGTCTCGAGGCGAGAGCCTCGACAGGTGATCCACATTCGGGCCGAGGGACGATGGGCAGTCGAACGACGAGTTCGGATCGTCACTTGATGCCGGTCGACGGGCCCTGGACCGGTTCGTTGTGGGTGGGGGTGTCGTTCGCCGAGTGAGAGCGGCGCCGGGTCGATTGGCTCTGCATGCGGTCGGCAATGGTCTTCAGGCGTTTGGCGCGGTGGATATCGCGGCGTTCGAGCCGTTCGCCGAGCTGTTCGAAGGCATTGGAGACGGGTTCTTCGGACATCTCTTCGAGCAGAGGCTCGTCGAGGATTTCGTCGAGCTGCCGATCGACTCGATCGTGTCGTCCCATCTCCTCGTAGACGAGCGTCTGAAAGCTCAGCGCGCAGATGCGACCGCGCTCGTCTCCGAGGTGTCCGAGTCGATTGGCGGCCTGCTCGAAGGCCGAGGCGGCTTCTTCGAGGCGTCCGAGCCGGCGGGCGAGTCGAGCAAACAGCAACCCGCACTGGATGATGCCTCGCTCGTCGTCCATCTCGCGGTAACGCTCCATGGCATCTCGGCCAAATCGCTCGACCTTGTCCGTTTTGCCGTAATTGAGCGCCAGGCGGGCGAGCTGGTATTTGCAGTGGGTGATCCCGCGTTGATCTTGAACGGCGCGATACAGCTCCATCGCCTGCTGGAGAGATTCGACCGCTTCCTGATAGTCGCCGGCTCGCCAGGCGATGTCTCCGGTCACCAGGAGCCCGCGCGCCTTCTGGTGGCGATCGTTTTGAGACTCGAAGATCTCGATACTTTTCCGGGCCTCCCGGCGCGCGCAGTCGATGCGTCCGGTCTCGCAATGCAGCCGAGCCGCGTGCAGGTGATTTTCGGCCTGGATCTGGCGATCGCCGGCCGCATCGGCGAGCTGAGAGGCGCCGCGCCGGTACGCTCGAGCGCGCTCGGTATCTCCCATATACCAATTGACTTCGCTGAGGGCGCGGAGTGCGTTGATCTGGAGATGGAGTTCGTCGAGCTCGTCGGCGCGATCGGTCACCTGGTTTAGAAGCGTCGAAGCCGTCTGATATCGCCCCCGGAGACGGGCGATCGTGCCGAGTCCGTAGAGACAGAAGACCTCGAGCACGTGGCCCTCGGCGTCGTCCTCCCGATTGCGTATCCGTTTGGCTGAACGACTCCCGGCCTCGTACCAGCTCTCGGCTTCGCTGAGCGCCCCCTGTGACTCGGCGATCTTGCCGAGCCCCCGTCGCGACCATCCGATGCGGAGCGGGTCGTCCCCGCCCAGCAGCGAGCGATACGTCTCGCGGGCCTCGTCATAGTGTCGAAGTCTGCGTGCGAGATCGGCGATGCGAAGCCGGGCATCTCGCCAGTCGAACTCCAGCGAGTCGCGCTCGTGTTTCGACATGCGTTCGGCGAGCCGTACGACCTCCCGGTAGAGTTCGATCCCTCGATCGAGATTCGTATTCGTGACGGCGCGTTCGGCGGCCCGGACGGTGTATCGGTAGACGCCGGGCCAGTCTTCGGCCCGGCGTAGGTGACCGACGATCTCGAGAGCGTAATCTTCGAGATGCTCGGAGCGCACCTCGAGTTTGGCATCGGCCGCCGAACGGTGCATGCGACGTCGTGTGTCGTCGTCTTCGATGCCATCGAGGAGTAGATCGCGCATCAGTTCGTGATCGAAGGCAAAGGCCTCGCATCCGGCCTGGCTGATATCCCGGAGAATCCCCTCGCGTGCCAGAAGTTCGAGGACGGTATCGCAGGTATCGAGATCGATCGAATGGGCTTCCTGTTGCAGGAAGGCGATCAGCACTTCGTATTCGAATTGTTCCCCGAGAACAGCGGCGCATTCGAGCACGTCTTCGACGATGTCGGGATGTCCGTGCATCGCGCCGACGCGGTCGATACGGTTCCGCGCGATCTCGGCCATATCCTCCGGGAAGTCGTCGTCGAGTTCGACGTCTTCCCGGAGCTGCCACTCACCCTGCCGATAGACGATCGACTCGCTCTCCTGGAGATACTGCAGGAGCTGACTGGCATAGAGGGGATTGCCCGAGGAGCGTCCGGTAATCTCGCGAGCGACGTCCGCCTCGACGGGGGCCAGTTTCTGGACGAGCTTCACCATCTCGTCGTCGGAGAGGGGCCCGAGTGCCACGTGGTCGACCCGCTCGGGATCGAGTTGAATCGTCTCGGCCAGTACCTCGTCGAACTCGATCGTTCCCTCGCTGACGCCCACGCGTGCCGCCCCCAGCACGAGCAGGGGCGCGGGCTCGAGCTTCAGCCCCACGGCCAGGTGTTCGATGAACGCCCCCATGGCGCCCCCCGCCTCGTGGAGATCCTCGAGCACCAGCAGGAGGGCTTTGTCGTCGGTGAGCGACCGGAGTACGTGCTCGAGTGTCGCAAAGAGCTGTTCACGCTGCTGGCTCTCGAAGCGAATCAGGGGCTGGTCGGAGAGGGGATCGGGGCGCAGGAGGTCGGTGAGAAGATCGATTTCATCGGACGAGAGACCGCCGTCTCGACATTGACGCTCGAGTACGTCGCGGACGCGATTGCGTTCCAGGTCGATTACGCCGAGCGCATCCTCGATGGCATTCAACAAGCCCCGGAGCCCGCCCCCCGATGGGGCAAACGACCCCTCGGCGATGGCCATCAAGCCAGCCTCCTCGACGCGTACCTGAATCCAGTCGACGAGCCGACTCTTGCCGATCCCGGCCTCTCCGGTCACGAAGATCATGCCCCCCTCTCGGTCGCGAACCACCCGGCTGATGTGGCTCTGGAGGAGGCGACGCTCGTGATCTCGGCCCACCAGTGGAGCCACGCGCTCGCCCGACGTGACGGCGCTTTGCTCCTCGAGTCCCTCCTGGATTGCCGAGGGAGGGCGGGTCTGACTGCCGTATTCGGCGAAGGAGTTCTCGCTCGCTGTCTCGCCTCCGCCACCGAGGAGAGAACTCGACTCGGCGCCTCCAAATTCGGGGCCGAGAACGAGCCAGGGGCGATGGCTCAGATTGTTGAACAGCTCGCGAATCTCCGAGCGCACTTCGGCGGCCGACTGGTAGCGTTCGGTGGGGGATTTGGCGAGGAGTTGTTGGATGATCGACTCGAACGCGTCCGGCAACGACAGGTCGTCGCGGGGCACGAGGGGAGGCGCGGGCTCTTGGATGTGGGCTCGAATGAGATCGGCGGGCTCATCCGCCTCGAAGGGGGGAGCGCCGGTGACGATCTCGTAGAGGATGATGCCGAGAGCGTAGAGATCGAGGCGCGGGTCGATCTGATCGTGCAGGAGCAATTCCGGGGCCATGTATCGAGGCGTCCCGAAGAGGCGATCGCTCTGTTCGCTGATCTCGTCGCCGAGTTCGCCGGGGGCGTCCTCGAGATCGAGATCGTCCCCTTCGGCAGCGGCGAGCCCGAAGTCGACGAGCTTGATGATCTCCCGGTCGCGCTCGTCGCGGGTGACGAGGATGTTGGTCGGCTGGAGATCGCGATGAATGATCTCGCGAGCGTGGGCCGCCGAGAGTGCGCTGAGAATCTGGTCGGTCAGCGAGAGCAGTTGCATCGCGTCGATCGAGCGCTCTTTGAACACGCCCAGATGCTGGCCTTCGACCAGCTCCATCGCCAACCAGAGGATCTGCTCTTTATCGTCGCCAAAATCGTAGATGCTGGCGATGTGAGGATGGTTGAGGCGAGCAATGGCGCGAGCTTCTCGCCCGAAGCGGCGGCGGGCACGTGCCGAAAACGCCATCTCGGAGTGAAGAACCTTTAGCGCCACCTCGCGGTCGAGCGACTGCTGACGGGCTCGATAGACCGTCCCCATGCCCCCCGTGCCGAGCTGTTCCAGTATCTGGAAGCGGCCCGCAATGATCTGTCGATCCAGCTGATCCGCCATGGAGAGCCTCGTATCATGGCCTCAAAGGCATCATCATGGCCTCGAAGGCATCAATGCCTCTTGGCATATTGTCCGGATGAAAGGATAACGAAAACGATCGTCGAACACCACCCCACCACCCCCGCGAGGGAGGGCAATCGCATAAGGAATGCTCCACTGCGAGCGTGAGCCGGCTGGAAGCCGGCGCTCCAGGCGTCGATCAACCCTCGTGTCCCCTCGACGTCTTCCTGGAGCACCGGCGGCTCGCCGGCTCACATCCGTCTGCTCTTGTGCGATTGTTTTTACTTGCAGCGAGTTCGTTTGTCGGCATTCGATGCGAGGCTCGAGTCGAGGTCGGTCGGGAGAGCGAGTGAGGCCGTGTGGACGTACATGCGTCCGCGCACATCGAACTCCGTGCTGTTTGAGTTCTTTAGGGACGGAATCCGTCGTGTTGGGCCCTGCATTTAACTCTTTGTCATCTTCGATGTCGCCCACAACCGGACCGGGTGGCCCTTCATCTCAAAGGTCCGTCTCCGTGGCGACTCCTCGATCTGGAATCTGGAGCCGATCTCATGCCGACCTTCGAGAAGACTCGTTCCATGCCCGTCTCCGCCGACGAACTCTATCGTTGGCACATGCAGCCCGGAGCGTTCGATGCGCTGATCCCCCCGTGGCAGAACGTGGAAGTGCTCGAACGCCCCGATATGCTCGAGGAGGGGGCCAGGCTGGTCATGAAAATCTATTTTCTGGGGCCCATCGGGATGCAATGGGTAGCGTTGCATCGTGATTTCATCGAAGGCCGTCAATTTGTCGACGAGCAGCTCGAAGGTCCCTTTGCCGAGTGGGTCCATACGCATCGCTTCGAACCGGAGTCCGAGACGAGTAGCGTGCTCCACGACCACGTCGAATACGAACCGCCCATGGGCGCGCTCGGTCGAACGCTGGGGCGACCCGTCATCGAACGCATGCTCGATCGCATGTTCGAGTATCGACACGACACCACGGAGACGTCCCTCCGCGGAGAGGGCCATCCTCCGGCCCCGTGATCCTCGACACGTCTGCATCGTGTGAGAGGCCTCGCGGAGAGAGGTCGATGTGCTCGTACGTCATGGACCCGAGGAAAAATTCGGGTCCAGCCGGCGGGAGCTTTTCCGCGATATGGTACCGAGAGCACAGATCGATGAGAGGCCTGCGAAACGAGCGGTGCTTCGGCCTTGCCAGGAGTTCGCCACCGTCAGTTCGTCGATGTCATTCGTCTCCTCAGGGAGAAATGGAACCATGCCGACCGTGACGTTCAATGGAACAACCATCGAGTGTGAACGGGGCGAACGCCTCCGCGACGTCCTGCTCGACGCCGAGGAAACGCCTCACAACGACGGCGCCCAGTGGGTCAACTGCCGTGGCTTTGGTACCTGCGGGACGTGTGCCGTCGAGATCGTCGAGGGGGAAGTCGACGACAAACATGCCCGAGAGGCGTGGCGGCTCGATTTCCCCCCTCACAACGCCTCTTCAGGATTGCGTCTGGCGTGTCAGGTACGAGTCGAAGACGATCTGGTGGTTCGTAAATATCCCGGATTCTGGGGGCAAGAGACCGATCAATCCCCGGAGCGATGAGATCGACCGGGGATCCTTTCTCGAGGTGCCCGCCGCCGCGATAATGGCTGCTGTCGGTGCTCTCGATGTCGAAGACGGGCGAGCCTCCCATCAGCACACGTGCGCCTAACTATTATCCGACGCCTCGGACTGCCCCGAAGCAATGATGCGCTCGTCCGAGGGATCGACGATCACGTCCGCGCCGAGAGGAGGCACCATCGTCGGAGCGGTGTGGCCGAGATCGAGCCCGCAGACGAGCGGAGCTCGAGGATTGTACTCGGCGACGATGGCCTCGATGTCATCGTATTGACGCCGGCGATAGGCTCGCCTCGCCTCGTCGTTCCGTTCGGCGGCGTGGGAGCGGGTCATGGGTCGACCCACCAGTACTGCTGCAGCCCGGGCGAGGATGCCCCGCTCGCCGAGTCCCAGCATCATGCGTCGCACCTGAGTAGAGGTTGGAAGCTCTTCGGAGGTTTCGAGATAGAGCACCAGCGACGATTCGGGCCAGTCCCGAGGCATCAGGCGATCGGAGGCGGCCAGCAGGGTGAGCACCTCCAGCGAGCCTCCCCACGATCGCCCTCGAACCGTCCGCTCGGCGCCTCGCCATTGCCAACCCTCGTTGCTCTCCCACTCGCGAGACTGCTCGCGATAATGATCATCGTTCCAGTCCGGTTCGTCATCCGTGAATTCATCGGCAGGGCGATAGGGGCCTTCGGGCGTCGAGAAGAGGGCGCGTTCGAGATGACGGCGCGTGTAGGTATGAACGCCATCGGCTCCCGTCAGATCGGGCATCAGTTGCCCCCCGTACATCGAGACGATCCCCTGCTGCCAGAGGAGGGCGTGGAGCACCGTATTGTCACTGATACCAAAAAAACGCGTCGGGTGGCGGCCCAGTACCTCGCGGTCGAGGTGTCGGAGCACGCGAATCTGGTCGTTCCCTCCGATTGTCGCGACGATGGCGCCCACCTCGGGATCCCGAAATGCGTGTTCGAGATCGCGAGCCCGAGTCTTGGGGTGAGCATAGAGCGTCTCGCTCGTCATGGAGACGGTGGGATACTCCTCGATGTCGAGGTCGAAGAAGCGGCCGAGGCGCTCGAGTCCCAACTGATAGATCTCGGGAAAGGTGGCGGCATGGCCCGCCGAAGGGGCGAGCACGGCGAGGGTGTCGCCCGATTCGAGGGGAGGAGGAAGGCGAAATTCGTGCATGACATGCATCTCATTCGGAGTCGAGGGGCGACATCACGCCGATCTCGTTCGTCGCCGCGATCGGGGGACTCGCATCAGATGTATCGCACTCGTGGACCCGTATTCAACCCCCCGACATGGTCGCGACGTGTCCCGTTCGACGCCCCCCCATGTTTGCCGATGATTGTCAACAAGGGGGAAACGGCGGACGGTCGGGGGGGATGGGCATGGAGCTCGCCCTCTCACTTTGCTGTGGGTTCGAGCGGAGTGAGACTCCCCTCGAGCGACTGGCTGGCTCGATTGGCGGGCGGCGCATGCGCGGATGCGACAGAGGCGCCTCATGTGGGAAAACTGCGGCTGACGATCGAAGATGGGGGGCCGGATGCTTGCAACCTCGCGTCTGCGAATCACGAGAATGGGATTCAGGCAGCGTGTCGAGGAGGAGGGTGAGGAGAAGGCGGGGTAGATGTCATCGAGCCGCATACCGGGCCAAGTCGAGAGACGGTATGGCACGTTCGATTCAAACGACCCCGAATCCGTAGCGTACGAAGGGCCAGGCGTAATAGAGGATGAGAGCCACGGCCGTCGCCGGAAGAGTCGTGTAGATCGTCGCGACAATCGCCGCTTTCATGTCGATGGCCATCAGCGGAAAGAGTGCATCACCGTCCTGGCTAATAGCATTGGCGGCCAGAGCCGAGAAAGGGACGCTTCCGTTGGTATAGAGGCCTGCGAAGACGATCTGGGGAGCGCACCCGGGGACGAGGCCAAGTGCCACCCCCGCCAGGGGGGTTGCGACGCCGGCTGCTTCGGCGATGGCCTTAATTTCGACGCCGATCATGCCGATGCTGTACTCGTAGATGAGATAGGCGGCGATCACCCAGACTGTTACCATGCTCGTCTCGATGGCAGCGTGTTTGAAGGTCTCATAAGTATTGGAAAACGATTCTCGGATGCGATCGGCTTCCTCTTCGCCGAGGTAGTGTCGCCCCACGAAGTAGAGATAGAAGGAAAAAATCGTCCCGATAATCCCCGAGACCGTAAAAAGCCCCTGAAAGGTCGGCCCGAAGGCAAAGGCCACTTCGGGCGCGCCACGCCGGAGGTATTCGACCCCGGCGACAAGTCCCGTGATCGCCACGATCCACCAGGCGATGTGCACGCCGTGGCTCAGAGGGGTGAGGAGGCTCGAACGAGTCGATGTCGGCTCACAACACGTCGAGGCCGACGAAGACGTCGGGGCCCGAGGACCGGATTGAGCGACACTTTTGGTCGAAAATCCGTCATCCGTCACGGGTTCGCCGATGGCTTCGACGGCGCGGTCGACGCGTCCAATGCCGAGTCCCCAGCCATCGATCATGTAACCGAAAGTCACACCGGCGACGAATGCGATTGCATATGCGACGAACGCGGCTTTGGGAGCAACCGCCAAAATGACGAAGGCCGAGTCGCCAGCGGTTGCTGCGAGTGCAGCCACGACCGTTCCGAAGCTCACTTTGCCTCGAATGTAAAGAGGCATGACAATGATGGCCCCTCCACATCCCGGCGTCAGTCCGAGCAACCCTCCGGCGATGGGCTGCAACGCTTCGTGACGCTCGAGAAAGTCCGTCGCACGTCCCCCGGTCTGGTACTGGAGATAGCTGAAGAGCAGGACCGTGATCGCCACGAACGCACTGACCTGCACGAACCCATCGCGCACCGAGAAGGCGAAGATCGAGAGAGCTTCATGAAATCCGAGATTCATATGTAGTGCGGCATCGGGAGAGACTTTCGGACTGGCTCGCCTCTACTTTTACCTAAACTAAAAATCCATAGAGGCTCACCTAATTGTAGGATTCGCTTGAGTAAAATCAAATGCGGCGAGCGAACCGCATCGATCTCCTACCAGCGTGTCTCGGTATGTCGTTCGGACGGGTCACCGAAGGACTCGGTCCGCGAGCAGTACGCGAAGACTCCGAAGGCGGGAAGAAGCCATGTCGGAGCTCGGTCTACGTGGAAAGAATGCAGCGAGGGGGAGACGGAGAGGAGGGAGAAAGCAAGAAGGGTGTGACGCCGCCACGTCGTCGTTCGTCTGGAACATGACTGAAAGTCACACCCTGTGTAGAACGAGCGACTCAGAAGAACATGACGTCTGTGACTTCGCCATCCTCCCATTTGCGGCGCTCGATCTGGCGCCGATCCATCACGTCTCCATTCTTGAAGGTCACGTGGTACGTCCACTCCGAGAACGAGACGTCGCCCTCGACGGCCTCGTCATGGAGCTCGACGTTGTGGACTTCGTCGATGAAATTCACGAACTCCTTTTCACGCTCGCGGTTGGCCTCTTTTCCCTCCCAGGGTCCGTCGTCCTCGAGTTGGTCGTCCATGACGACGTCCTCGGCGACGTACGTCTCGAAGGCCTCGAGAATCTGGCCGTTATCGATGAGCTCGTTCATCTTTCGGTCCTTGTCTTTGATATCGGACATGATGTTGCCTCGTTCGAGAGTCGAAGTAGCGTTCAGACTGGGGTGACCAGTTGCGGCGAGCTCTCTCGAGAGAAACTCGCAGCGTGTAATTGTAAACAGCTCGAAAATAGTTCAAGTTTGAACTAATGATCGGTGGTGAACCATCGGGGGACGCGACAACCTGCAGCCCGTTCGATTCCGCCTCGGCGTATCAGATCACGCACGTTTCGAATCTATCCACGCCCCGGTGTCATCCTTTCCCATGTCTCCTTCGCGAGGAAGCAGACGTCCGACTTCAGTCCGAACGAGTTGTGCATGCGCATGGATACAGGGTTGGACACCGTATGCCTCCTCCTGGACAGAATCTGCGACGAGCCGAGAAGATGTCTTCTCACGTTCATCCACGATGTCGACGTGTACGGAGCGTCCGATCGACTCCGTGCAGCCCGAACGTCTCCATGTTATCGGGGGAACGCAGCTTGTGATGAATACTGATTCGACGATTCATGTCCATCCCATCTTTTCGATGATAACACTGTCTCGCACCATCACGTACGCTGGTCTATTCGCCTTGGCCTTCGTACTCGCGCTGGGAGGGGGCTGTGCTCACGGCTCGACGGCACAGCCCTCGTCGTCTTCCTCGACCTCGTCGCATGAAGCATCGTCGGTGGAACGAGGCGAGACAGCGACGCCCCCTGACGTCTGGATCGAGAAACGCGTCATGCAGTCGCGGCAGCGCCTGTCGAAGTCGAAGGCGGGACGCATGCTCTGGCAATCGATTCAGGCTCATGGCGGGCTCGAGACCTGGTATGCCAACGGACCGGTGTATGTCCACTACAACTATCAACCTCTCGGCGAGCGCGGTCCGCGCAATACCTATCAGACGATCGATACTTGGTCGGCTCGCGCCCGTCATCAAATGGCGAATCAGCGCGATCACGAATACGGATGGGATGGGAGTCGGGCCTGGTATCGTCCCGGAGATTGGGAGCTCCCTTACGACGTCCGGTTCTGGGCCCTCACCCCTTACTATTTCGTAGGGATGCCCTTCGTGCTCGCCGATCCAGGGGTCGATCTTTCGTACGAGGGAACCTCGAAGATGGAGGGACAAAACTGCGACGTCGTGCGAGCGACCTTCGGCGAGGTCGGGATTTCGCCGGACGATTTTTACGTGCTCTATCTCGATCGAGAGGACCACACGCTGCAGGCACTCCGGTATATCGTCTCCTACCCGAAGTTCTTTCCCGAGGGCGGACATTCGCCAGAAAAACTGATGACTTACGACGAACGTCAGACCGTCGAGGGTATCACGTTCGCGAAGTCGTATCGCTTTTACCAGTGGAAGTCCGATCAGAAGACCGAGGCCGAGAAGGTCACCGATGCCACCTTGACGAACGTGGAGTTTCGACCGGAGACCCCCAACGCGTATTTCGAGATTCCGGAGGGCGCAACCCCGGTCGCGGAGTGAGGGAGGAGCTCAGGACGAGGCGCCCATCTTCGTCTCGATGGGCTCGCCACTCGGGGCCCGTTCGACGATGGCTTCGATGACTTCGGGATCCACCTGCCAGGCGTCGGTGGCGGGTTCGGTGATTGGAGTGGAGGAGCTCTGCCAGGCCTGCACGTCGAACTCGCGTGCAACCATGTCGATAGTCTCGCTCTGCCGCGGCGTGATCGTCACCTGCCATCCGAAGACGTCCTCGTCGGGCTCGCCCCATCGCTGGCGCTCGACGTGTCGGATGTCGTCCCAGTCGAGGTGTCGATCCCCGAGACGAAACTGA
>JAQCND010000395.1 GCA_028274765.1 Bradymonadaceae bacterium | reverse complement strand
TTCATCGAGCCGCCGACGTCCATCAACAACAGCAATTTAACGTCGTTCTCCCGGGAGGGCTGGAAGCCGAGATCCAGCTCGCCGCCGTTTTGAGCGGTCGCATCGATGGTCCCCTGGACGTCGAGTTCCTCGTCGCGTCCCTCTCGGGTGAGGCGCCGGAGGCGGCGGAGGGCCTGGCCGATGTCCCGGACGTCGAGCGTGACGTCCTTGCGAAGGTTCTGGAAGCGACGTTCGCTGGCGACCTGGACGGCACTTCGGTTTTGTCCCTCCCCGCCGACTCGAATGCCCTTGGGATGCTCGCCGGAGTGGCCGAACGGACTCGTCCCGCCGGTCCCCACCCAGTGATCCCCACCGTCGTGGCGCTCGTCCTGTTCGTCGAGGCGCTCCTCGAAGGCCTCGCGCAGCTCGTCGAGGTCCTGGTCGGCCATCGCCTCGAGCTTGTCCTCCGACAGCTCGGGGGCCTCCAGCGGGGCCTCCTCGAGCCACTCGAGCAGCTCCTCGGTGATCTTCTCCTTGGTGTCGGCGTCGAACTCGACGTCCCGGAAGTATTCGGCAAAGGCCCGGTCGTAGGTGTCGAAGTCCTCCGGGCGCTTGACCAGCAGACTCCGGGCCACCGTGTAAAAATGGGTCAAACTCTCCCGGGCGAGTCCCTTCTCGAGCGCCTCCAGCAGATCGAGAAACTCGTGGACGCCCAGCGACAGGCCGCGGTCGCGAAGATGATAGAAGAAATCGACGAACATGGGCTCACAGACTCCACGGATTCGACGACTGGGAGGATCTCGAACTCGACGTCTTCGAGACCATCGAATCGAGCGACTCCAGATCCTCCTCGCGCTTGAGAAGAGCGCCGGCAAAGGGGAGTTCGTGCTCGAGACGCTCCGGCTCGATCCCCGCCTGGGTCAGCGCGGCGATCCAGTCGATGAGTTCGCTCGTCGAGGGCTTCTTGCGCACCTCGGACTGGTTGCGGAGCCAGTAGAATCGATTGAGACACTGTTCGAGTAGCGTCCCCTCCAGATCCGGGTGATGGACGTCGACGATATCGCGCATCAGATCCGGGTCGGGAAAGTCGATGTAGTGGAAGACACACCGCCTCAGGAAGGCGTCGGGGAGTTCCTTTTCGGCGTTGGAGGTGATGACGACGATGGGTCGCTTCCGAGCCTCGACGGTCCGCTGCGTCTCCGAGATGGTAAACTGCATCTCGTCGAGCTCGTGGAGCAGATCGTTGGGAAACTCCATGTCGGCCTTGTCGATCTCGTCGATCAGCAAGACCGGCGCTTCGCCGCCGTCCTCGGTCATCGCAAACGCTCGCCCGAGCGGCCCGAGGTCGATGTACTGCTCGATGTCGCTGACGTCGCCGTCGTCGAATCGGCTGTCGTAGAGTCGCTGGACCGTATCGTAGACGTAAAGCCCCTCCTGGGCCTCGGTGGTCGACTTGACGTGCCACGTCAGGAGGTCGCGGTCGAGATCCTCGGCGATGGCATGGGCCAGGAGCGTCTTGCCCGTCCCCGGCTCGCCGCGCACGAGGAGCGGTTTTTCGAGCGCCAGGGCCACGTTGACCCCGTCGCGGAGTTCGGAGTCGGTGATGTAGGAATCGGTACCGGTAAACTGCTCGAACATCGAGAGGGAAGGGTGCGAGGAGAGGTGGACTCACGCATGCAGGTCTCTTCTTTGGCAGACGCCCAGTCGTCGTGCAAGTCGCGGGCGCTCTCGAACGAATCCACCACCTAGGGAGCACGTGCGTCGACCCTTCGCGTTCGGAGGCACAGACGCCTGCCTCTGTCAGGGGCACCGAGCGATCAGGGGGAGAGCGGAGCGAATCGGGGGGCTCCTCGCGATGATCCGAGGCGTCGACGTCGTCGGGCATTCGTGTCGATGTATTTGTGAAGATAAACAGTATTGAATATGATGTTCGTCGGTCATTCGTCACAGTACGTGCTTCGTGGCGCGGCTGGATCGAATGTGCGGCACGACGGGTGAGAGAGATGTCGCCATGTGGGCTCGGGAGAAGTGATGAATCATGAGCCGTTGCCTGTCATGCAGAGGGGTTATGTAGGAATCTATTCGAGCAAACCTCATCCGGGTGACGTAGACTCGTACTCGTTCGAGTTCTTACACCTTCGAGGTAGATTGGTCACACTATTCCCAATGGCAAAATTTCCTGGAGGTTATGATGCTTGAGAAAAACTTTCTCACGATTGTGACCATCGCCTCTGTAGTGTCGTTTACTGTGTCCTGTAATGAGTCGACGGAAACGAGTTTGGAGAAAATACCCTCCAAACAATATGAAAATAACAGGTCTGATTCATCGTTCGCTCGCAAGCCGCCACAGAAAGGTACGAGAGGTAATCTTTGTAGATTGGTCAAACATGCCAACGAGGGGGCTGGTATTTACAAAATTGATAGTATAAAGCAGGATCCGAAAAAATATCCAGGTAGAACACATATTCGAATGAGTAGCGTTTCGAAATGGACCTCGGACGCCGTATCAAATCCTAAAGTAATTCTTCCCATGGGTCCTAGATACGAAGACGGTCAAAAAGAGTACAAACAAATGGCTGCAGCTCCGTCAGTAAGAAGGGGAAAAGAGTACGTGATAATGCTAAGAGATGTGGACCCGGGAAGAAATCAGAAAATATTCTTCAACGAATACATGATTTTTAAAAAGTCAAAAAGTGACGAGGGGTATACCAACGGCTTTCTATTCAAGAACGCTCCAGTACCGTTGCGCAAGCTCAAAGGCCACTTGGTTGATATGTACGATGGCATCAAATCAAAGGGTGAGTGCCCTTACAACATCCGGTACAGTCCGAAAAGCAATGGCCCGACAGAAGCTCAAAAAAAGGAAGAGCAAACACATGACCATGTAGAGGCACCGTCACACTCCGAGAGCCGAGATGCAGGGGTGAAGCCGGATTCTAGATGAATATCATCCGGAAAAGAGCAGTATCGAAGGCCCAAATGGATCGACAAGTTGATATTTTCGGCGACGAGTAGCGTTTTTCTCGGAAGTATCATCCCTTCTCCCCCCTCCATCGCCATGATGGCCCGTCACTGGTTCGCCGTCTTCGTCTCTCTCGCCTGGGGACTTTTCGCCGCGGGCTGTGCCTCCGAGCCCGAGTCGTCGTCGAAACCGTTCGATCTCGAGGCGCCCGCCTCGACCGACGCCTCAAGCGGAGACGACACGTCGTCCTCGGGCGGCGAGTCCGCCCCCCGGCGCTTCGAAGCCGGTCACTTCGACTGGGCGCCCGACGACACGCCGGTCGTCCTCCACACCGTCGAGGAGAGCCGCGCCACCAAGGAGCAATGGGCCGACCTGCGGCGCCCCGAGTACGTGGCGAACGACGATCCGGACTTTGGATTCGAGGCCATCACGCGCATCGATCCCACCGAAGATATCGACCTCTCCGACCTGCGTCCCCATCTCGAACAGTTCATGCAAGGACCGATGCTCGAGCCTTTTCGTAAGGGAGATTCCCTGTTTGCCGGGTTCGGCGATATCTTCGAGATCGATGGGGCCC
>JAQCND010000385.1 GCA_028274765.1 Bradymonadaceae bacterium | reverse complement strand
CATTGGCGGGGATGAGATGTTCGACCTCGAGATTGGCGGTTGGATATCCCATTTCACGTCCGCGCCCCTCGCCCCGCACGACTGTTCCATAGAGGCGGTAGTGGCGACCGAGGAGGCGAGCCGCCCGTCGGACATCGCCCATTTCGAGCTGTTTACGGATGCGAGTGGAACTGACGGGTTCGCCGTCGAGTTCGAGTTCGGGATAGATCTCGCAACCGATGTCTCGTTCATGGGTAAGACGACGGAGATCCTCTGTGGTGCCGGCACGTCCCTGGCCGAAGGCAAAGTTGGCGCCGACGACCACACACGAAGCGCCGAGTCCATCGTCGATGATGGATTCGACGAAATCGTGCGGAGAGAGGTTGGCAATATCGCCGTCGAATTCGAGCACGAGAATCCCGTCGAATGGACTCTTCCCGATGAACTCGTACTTCTCGTCACCGGGAGTGAGTCGAAATTCGGAGGTATCCGGCTTGAAAAAACGGACGGGATGGGGCTGGAAGGTCACGGCGAGCGTCGGACGTTTCAGCATGCGTCCGAGCTCGCGGGTTCGGCGAAAGAGAGCGCGGTGCCCGAGATGACTGCCATCGAAGTTGCCAATGGTGATGACGGGAGCATCGAGCGCGCGACCGGCCGATTCGAGATCGTGATAGATGTCGGGGGGAGCCATATCGTCCTGTCAGGCTGTCGAAAGTGGAATCGGTGATCGGGGGGGCGTCTTGATTTCTCACGTACTCTCGATACGCTGATATGCCGCTCGTGAGCCGAGTTCAAGGGGCGGTTGCTTCCCGGCAAGCTCGGCATCGATCGCCCCCATATCATAGGTACTCGAGGTTCTGAAATGAAAGTCGGTGTCATTGGAGCTGGATACGTCGGGCTCGTCACGTCGGCCTGCCTCGCCAACACGGGAAATGAGGTTGTCTGTGCAGATCGAGACCCGGAGCTCGTCGAGCAACTCGAGCGAGCCGAAGTCCCGATCTATGAAGAGGGGCTCGAAACATTGGTCGAGCGCAATACGCGAGATGAACGCCTCCAGTTTACCCCCGACACCGAGGAGGCAGTCGAACATGCCGATGTCGTCTTCATCACCGTCGGCACCCCTCCCGACGAGGATGGTTCGGCCGATCTAGGCAATATCGAATCCGTCGCCGAAACGATCGGCCAGACGATGGATGACTACACGATCGTCGTCTGCAAGAGTACGGTGCCCGTGGGGACGTGTGAACACGTCGCCGACATCATCGAGCAGTACACCGACTGCGATTTCGATATCGCCTCCAATCCCGAGTTCATGAAGGAGGGAGCAGCGGTCGACGACTTCAAGTCACCGAGTCGAGTCGTCATCGGCTGTGCCGACGACGAAGCGACCGACACACTCGCCGAGCTCTACCAGCCCTTCATGCGTCGCAGCAATCGCCTGCTTCGGGTCGACGTGCGGAGTGCCGAGATGATCAAGTACGCCTCGAACGCGATGCTCGCGACCAAGATCTCCTTTATCAACGAGACGGCCAACATCTGCGAGGAGGTCGGAGCCGACGTCGAGATGGTGCGTCAGGGAATGAGTCTCGACGAACGCATTGGCCCGCACTTCATCTATCCCGGCGTGGGATACGGCGGGAGCTGCTTCCCCAAAGACGTTCAGGCACTGGCACGGACGGCGCGCGAGTCCGGCACGGAGCCGCGCATCCTCGACGCGGTCGATACGGTCAACGAACATCAGAAGACGCGCCTGTATCGGGCGGCCTGCGAACACTTCGACGGGGATCTCGACGGAATGACACTGGCGGTCTGGGGACTGAGCTTCAAACCTCGTACTGACGATATTCGCAATGCGCCTTCGCTGTCGAATGTCCGCCGATTTGTCGACGATGGCGCCGAGGTCCGGGCGACCGACCCCGAAGCCATCATGAATGCCCGTCGGGCTCTCGATGCGGCGGGAGACGAGGTCCAGTTCTTCCATAAAGACTACGAAGTCCTCGAGGGAGCGGACGCGATTTTCATTTTCACCGAGTGGGAAGAGTTCCGCAATCCGGACTTCGAGCGCATGCGGGAGTTGATGGAGCGCCCGATCGTCTTCGATGGTCGCAATCTCTACGATCCCGACAAGATGCGCGAGCGGGGGTTTGAATACATCTGCATCGGACGCCCCTAACGCATTCGAGTATCGAGAGCATGTCCCCGGCCAGGTCGGGGACTTCGTTCGGTGAGCACGACTCGTCTCGGAGGACGGCCGAGCGGAGAGACTCCGATGTAACTCGACTCGAGTGTGAGACGAGGCGCTTTCTACCCGGTCCCATACGTCCGTCGAGCTCCGAAGTATGCGTCATTCCATTTTCGTGGCATGGAGTCTCCTCGCAGTCGTCGGGGTCTTGGGATTTGGCACGGCCGATGTGGTGTCGGCTCGTAACTCGGAGCCCTCGAACGAGGAGACGTCCTCGTCCACTCGCGGCCCCTCCTTTCGTGTCGCAGGCGAGGTGGGGATCGAACAGCTCGATGAAGATCTCTACGTTCCATTGGCGTTGAAGTTCGGAGCCGACCTGCCCGTCCCCCGACTCGGATGTTCATGGCCGGGAGCCCCCGACGGCCCCTGTTCGACCCGGCTGAACATCGGACTGCAGACCCCGCTGCGCCTGCGCATCGTCGATCGCCCCCCCGGCGATGCGGGCGTGCTCCGAGACGAGGACTGGGACGAGATCAGCGATTACCTCCGATTCGTGCGGTTCGTCGAGTACGGGAATCCCGACCAGTCCGTGTACGCTCGTCTGGGGGAGATCGGTCCCTTCGTGCTGGGACACGGCACGATCGTCAACGGATATTACAACGTCGTCACGCCGGACCACTACAAGCTCGGGATGCGGGCCTCGACCGAGACGGTCTACGGAGGCGCCTCGATGTTGATCGATCATCTGGCTGCCCCGAGTCTCTTGGGAGGACGAGCGTACGTGCGTCCCTGGTCGTGGTTCGATCGCAATGCCTGGATGACTCGTCTCGCGCTCGGGGCCAGTCTCGTGGCCGATCTCGAGGCGCCGTTTCGGCTGGCGCGGTACGATGATCGTCAGCCCGTCGTCGGCCCCCAGCGCCGTCCTCGCCTCCGAGCACGTCGTCCGACGGTGATCGGGGGGCTCGACATGGAACTCAACGTCCTCGACCGAGAGGTCGCCTCGCTGACGCCGTACGCGGACATCAATCACCACTTCGGATTCGGCACGGGATGGCACGCGGGCCTCTCGAGCGAGTTTCGACTCGCCGACGAGGTTCGTCTCTCGAACCGGCTCGAGTTTCGCTGGGCCGGCTCCGGGTATCTCCCGGATTATATCGGCCCTCTTTACGAGATTCATCGATATCAGTTTCCCGGGTGGGGGCAGTTGCTTCCAGCTCCCAAACTCCAGGTGGTAGCCTCGAGGACTCGGGAGCGCACGCTGGGTGGATACGGCGAAATTACCGGGACCTTCTTCGAGCGCGTGACGCTTTCGGGGGGATATGCCAACTACCAGGGGCCGGCCAACGGCTCGCTTCGGATGCGTCTTCAGCTGACCCCGATCGAGCGACTCCAGCTCGGCATGTTCTATGTCAAACAGCACCTCGAGTCGTGGTCGGCGATCGTCGACCGTCGGGGCACTTTCTTGATCGGAGAGGGACGGGTCGGAGTGGCGGGGCCAGTGTATCTCAAAGGAGCTTACGGATTGCTGTGGCATCTTCGCGACAACGGCTCGTATGCCCCGGTGAGGCGCTGGAACCTCGGCATCGGGACCAGCATCGGATTCTGAGCGTCAGGAATCTTCGGTCTCGAACTGAATGATCCCGTCGCCGGACGGCTCGTCGCCGTTTTCATCGTTCTCGGTGGGCGACGAGGTCGACTCGATGGACTCGACGAGCTTTCGAGCAGTCGACCGATGCTTGGCAAAGATCGACTCGGGCGCCTGATAGCTGAGTGTCACCCGGACGTCCCCCCGTTCGAATTGCCAGACCCGGAGCGTGCGCATCCCCTCCTTGTGAGTCTTGTCCGACGACACTCGACCGGTCATCTGAAAGGTCAGCGTCGAGTCGAAGGGCTCGGATTGGACTTCAATCGTGGGACGGTCGGCTCTCTCGAGACTCTGTCGAAATCGACGGCGCAGTTGCTCGCGATACGACCGACTCGCGAAGTCGGCACTCAGAGGATCGGCCAGCTCGACACTCATCTCGATCAGCGCTCCATTATCGCGCCGAACGAACCAGCGAAGCGGGGGCGTCTGGCTGGAGCGGAACATCCAGCTTTCGACGGAGGAGAGATCTATGGCGAGGTCGGCGGCCGGCTCGTGCCAGCGCCCCTCCCGGCGATCGGCCCGCCGAGAGGCGTGCTCGAAGGTGACACGCCGCGTCGGCTGAAAGGACGTCGGGAGTTCGCGTCGAGGCACCAGCTTGAATTCCGCCTCGGCGATGGATTCGGCGGCGGTCTCGAGCTGCTCTCGTGGCTCGGATCCGATGGTCACGGCGACGGTCAGCTCGCGTCGGGTGACGGCAAACTGAGTGGTACTCTCGTCTGGGGGATATGCTCGTGTCAATCCCTTTTCGAGGACACGCTCGATCTGTCGAGCCCCGGAGGGTGTCTTCCAGTGTGAGAGCCATTCGAATCGCCTCGAGGACTCCGTGGAGTCTGCCTCGAGGTGGCGGTAGGTGTCGGCTTCCCAGCTCGAGTAAATCGTCCGCGCCAGACGGGGCGAGACATACTGACCGACCCAGAGTGATG
>JAQCND010000382.1 GCA_028274765.1 Bradymonadaceae bacterium | reverse complement strand
CGGGGCCAAGGACGTCAACCGATTGCTTCGACCCGACGACGTGATCGGGATCGTCTCCGATGGCGACGTCGAGGAGACCCTGCGACACCTCGACGTCGAGGGTTGGCGGACGCTACTCGATGTCTTCCAGCGGGCGCATCCCATCTCCGCCCACATCCATCGCAACACCCGCGAGACGCTTCGCACGTATCAACAAGCCGGTGTCCTCGACGAGGGCGTCCCGGATCGTGAACCGACCACCCGAAACATCGCCCTCGGCGGCGAGGCCGAACGGGCCTACGAGCTGATCGACGACTACACGACGGAGTTCTACAAACGAGCGCAACGCGCCGACGACCAGCGCAATCGGGCGCTCGGGTTCGTGATGACGACGTATCGTCAGCGCCTGACCAGCAGTGTGCGAGCCATCCAGAAGAGTTTGACCAAGCGCCTCGACCGTCTCCGTGAGACCAAGCGACTCGCCGACCGTCGGGCTGCCGATGGGGGACGACTGCAATCCCCGGATCTGGAGGCGTACGATGCTCTGGAGATCGCCGGGTCGGAGGATGGTACGCTCGACGGGGGCGGTGACATCGATGCGTACACGCCCGCCGACGACGAGGAGGGGCGCGAACTTCTGGAGGACGAAATCGAGGCGCTGGAGGGGTTCATCTCCGTCGTCCAGAACATCGGCGAAGATCCGAAACTCGAACAACTCTCCGACGATCTCCGCCAGCTCGAGGATCGCGGGCACGACCGGGTGCTGATCTTCACGCAGTACACCGACACGCTCGAATACATCCGGGACCGCATCGCCCGCATCTATCGCCGTCAGATCGCCACGTACTCCGGAGATGGGGCGCAGTGGTGGGACGATGACAAAGAGGCATGGGTCGGCGTCTCCAAAGAACGCGTCAAACGCGAGTTCGCCGACGACGAGGGCCGTGTCGAGAAACTGCTTGGCACCGAGGCGATGAGCGAGGGACTGAACCTCCAGTTCTGTGGGGTGATGATCAACTACGACCTGCCGTGGAATCCGATGAAGGTCGAACAGCGCATCGGGCGCATCGACCGCATCGGACAGGCCCACGACACTATCGAGATCATCAACTACAAGTACGAAGAGACCGTCGAGAGCGACATCTACGAGGCGCTCGACGACCGGATCGGGATGTTCGAGGACGTCGTCGGCGAACTTCAGCCGATTCTGTCGGACGTCGAGGCGACCATCCGCCAGCAGGCGATCGAAGCCGACCGATCCGACACGGCATCGGGCGAGGAAGTCGTCGACGACATCGAAGGAGACCCCGAGACGTCGTCGGTCGACATTCCAGAGGTGCTCGCCGACGACGAGGACGAGACGCCCGACGTCGAGGGCGACGTCCGGGAGCGCGCCCGGCTCGACGCCTGGCAGTCGTATCGCCATCCCGACATCGACGAGATCGGGGTCGCATCGGAACAACCCACGCCCTGGGACCTCGAATCGTGGGAGGAGGCATGCGTGGATGGCGAACGCATGCGAGCCATCGGCTTCGACTTTGCCCCCATCGAGGCCGTCGACCGAGAGAGTCTCGACCTCGATGCAGACGTCCTCGACGAGATGTATCGGTTGCACCTCCCGGACGACGTGGACGTACCGTCCGTATCCGAGGAGACGCTGGCGGCGGCGCTGGTCGAAGACCATCCGCAGACGATGGCCGTCACCTTCCGACCCGAGCTGATCAATCTCTACCCGTCATTGCGGCTCTTCACGCCCGGAGAGCCCCTGTTCGAGACGGCGCTGGCGCGGCTGAGTGCCTCCGAGACGCCACCGTCGGCCGAATGGATGCAAGTGGCCTGGCATGCCCAACGCCGTGACACGTCGGTCGAACGCGGCGACCTCGGCCATCGACTCGTGGGGGCGTACCTCGCCGGTGAGGATTGGGTTCGAATGGAGGATGGCGCGTATCAACCTGGAGGCGAGGCCGAGCCCCTGCTTCGAGCGTGGGCTGAGCAGTGGCTCGCCATGCGGCACGACTGAAAAGAACTGTCGTATGGATTAACCTCCGCTCCCCCAAATACCAAAACCCCTCGGATCCTTCCGTTGCAGAAGGAATCCGAGGGGTTGGCGCGGGAGTCGGGACACTCGGATTCGAACCGAGGACCTCTTGCACCCCATGCAAGCGCGCTACCATGCTGCGCCATGTCCCGAGATGTGGCGGGCCTTCCGGCGCCGGAAGCATGTAAATATCGAACGCATCCCCCTCTGTCAACCCCGATTCGAGGCCGTGTCAGGTGGAGTCCACTCGAATGTCGGGGGAGACGTCATGGCACGACGCTCGTGGTGGAGCGACTCGACGATCGCCCGGCGCATGGCCCGAGGCCAGCACGGAGAGCCGCCGGCGCTCTAAGGTAAACACGTCGTTGAGAGGTCACGGCCCCGAGTCCCTGGCCGGTCGGGGAGTGAC
>JAQCND010000381.1 GCA_028274765.1 Bradymonadaceae bacterium | reverse complement strand
TCCTGGGCATGGGACTGATATCTAATAGTACAACGTCACTTCGGTGTTTTCCCCTCCCTTGTCAGAGTGCGTGGACCGCCTCGTCCACGACATCCGTCGCGGGTGGGGGCTCAGAGCCCTCCGAGCAATGGAAGAGAGCGGGTCGGCTGTCGTTCCCTTGGCGGTATTGAGCCTCGGGAACGGTCAGGTCAATGCACTGCCGTAGCCAGCATAAAAGGCCGTCGACGCTCGCCCGGTAAGGAGAAGTGGCAAACCAAGATGCGGTAAAGTGACTTTATACTACTAAACGGTTTTAATAATCGGTCAGGCTGATTTTCCGCCCTGTCGTCTAGGCACTTCAACCGTTTGTATCTTCAATTCTGCTCGCTGCCGATTCAAAAACTTGTCAGCGACCAGCAATCAGCGACGAATGACCGACTGCTTGACCAGCGACCAGCGACGTGCGACCGACTCATTCGCCGGGACGCACCGACTGAAGCCGCCCGAGCACCTCGTCGAGTTTGCCCTCGACCTCGTCCTTTTCCTCGAAATGTTCGTGCATGGCCTTCGCCAGCGGCACGATGGCGGATTCGATGAGGCCGAGCTGGGTGTCGAGCATCTCCTCGACCTTTTCGGGGACGTCGCCCTTGACGTGGACCTTGAGTTCGGCCTCCTCGAGGGTCTTCATCGCCTCCTCGATGGCCTCGGCCGAGGTGCCGTTGGAGCCGGCGGGGGCGGGGCCGTTGGTGCCGCCCGTGCCCTCGGCGGGTTCGACGTCGCCCTCGGGGTGGGCGCCGCCGGCGGAGGCGAGTGCGGTGGTATCGACGTCCTCGACGGTGTCGACGACCTGGGAGAGGGCGTCGTGGATGCCGTCGAGCTCCTGGGCGAGTTGGTCCTGTGAGAGGGCGCCCTGGACGTCATCGACGCGCTGGACGAGGGTCGCGAGCGGGCCGGCCACCCGGGAGACGGGATCGTCGTCGCCCCCCATCATGCGGCGGCGTTCGAACTCGTCCTTGATCTCCTCCCAACGCTTGTGCTCCTCGTCGGTGAGCGTCCCCCGGAGTTCGCCGAGTTTGAGGAGGTTCTGTTCGGCGCCGGTCGTCAGCGTCTGGGCCTCGTTCTGGTAGTGGTTGTCGATGATCTCCTCGACCTCGTCCTCGTTCATCGCCGGGGCGACCTTCTCGGCCATCTTGATCATGTTCCGGTAGCTGCCCTGAAGTTGGAAGGGCGGCTCGGAGCGGTATTCGTCCTTCTTGCCGGCCGATTCGATGTACTGCTGGTTGACCTTCAGGACGACGTCGCGGATCTGCATAAACTTCTCGAGGACCGAGACGAGCTCCTCGGCCTCGACCTGCGAGTAGTCGTAGGACATCTCGGTCAGCGGGACCTGCTCGCCGTCGGCCAGGCGGATGAATCGGTCGATGTCGTCGCTGTCGCGGCCGACCAGCGGGGCGGTGGTGTCGTTGGCGGTCAGGGAGTTTTCGATGTAGCTCTTCTCGAAGGCGTCGCGGCTGCCGCTCAGGATGTCCCCGAGGTTGTAGGTGTCGGCCCGGTTGGCGAGCATGTCGGGAATCTGGAAGCGTTCGCCGGACTCGGTGTAGGGGTTTCCGGCCATGATGACCGAAAACCGCTTCCCGCGCAGGTCGTACGTTTTGGTCTCGCCGTTCCAGACCCCCTCGATCTGGCGCGTCGAGTCACACAGCGAGATGAACTTCTGCAAAAACTCGGGATGGACGTGCTGGACGTCGTCGACGTACAGCATGACGTTGTTGCCCATCTCTAAGGCGAGGTTGAGCTTTTCGACCTCCTCGCGGGCGGTGGCGTTGGGAGCCTCGGAGGGGTCGAGCGAGGTGACGTCGTGGCCGAGCGCCGGGCCGTTGACCTTGACGAACATCACACCGAGCCGGTCGGCGATGTACTCCATCAGGACCGTCTTGCCGTAGCCGGGCGGGGAGATCAAAAAGAGCATCCCGCTTCGATCCGAGCGGGTCTCCTCGCCGGCGGTGCCCATCTGCTTGGCGAGGTTGTCGCCGACCAAGGGTAGATAGACCTCGTCGATGAGTTTGTTGCGGACGAAGGTGCTGAGCACCGAGGTCTCGAGGTCGCTGACGCCGAGGCGCTGGCGTTCGCGCTCGAGGATCTCGCGGCTCAGCTCCTTGTATGCGCGCCAGGCCGGGACGTGCTCGTCGCTGTAGTGGCGGAGGCGCGTCAGGAACTCGTCGAGCCTCAGCTCCAGGTCGCCGCCGTCGATGCGCGGATGTTGGCCCAGCAGATCGTGGACGGTCGTCCGGGTGTCGGCGGCCGTCTCCTCGCGGTCGAGTGCGTCGTCGGCCAGGATGAGGCTGACCGTCTCCGGGAGGACGTAGGTGGGGACCTCGTCGAGTTCGCGTTCGCAGTAGCCGACCAGCCAGGCGCGGACGAGTTCGTAGGCCGAGCCGACGTCGTCCTCGATCTGTTCGAGGTCGTCTTCGAAGTCGAGGCGATTGCCGTTGGCGTCGAGCGACTGGAGGAAGTGGTCGCGCAGTTCGACCGCCTCGGCGCCTGCGACGAACTTCGGGTTCTCGTCGACCAGTTCCTCGGCCAGATAGCGGCCCGCCTCCCGGCAGGTGCCCTCGGTGAAGCGGCCGACGTGTTCGCTCTCCTCGTCGCCGCGGGGCGGGATGTGGAGGTCGCGATTCTGGGCAAATTCGCCGACGGCCTCGCCGAGCTCGTCGCCGAGCGCCTCGAGCGGATCGCCGTGATCGAAGGTCGAGCGAAGACGCCCCAGGCTGACGCTTCGGCGCGACCACTGCTGGCGGGCTTCGCTGCGTTCGTCGAAGGCCCAGAACAGGCAGGCGATGGCGCGGGCCTCGGGCGTGTATCGAAGCAGTCCGGCCGTCGTGTAGAGGCCGAGCAGGGAGCTCAATATCTTGGCGGCATCCTCGTCGTGGACGCCCCGCTCGTAGCCCTCGTCATAACGTTCATCCATCTCCTCGCGGATGAGGGGTTTGAGTCCCTCGTCCTCGAGGGTCATCTCGTGGAGCTGCTGGGCGTTTTCGTCGCGTTCGCCGTCGACGGCTTCAAAGAGGATGGTCGCCGCCAGGTATTCGGCGCGGTAGACCTCGTCGGTCTCCGAGACGAGCGTCTGGTCCCAGAACTCCCGGGTCTCCTCGAACTCGGGGTCCTCGATGGGCGCGAAGAACTCGGTGCCGGTGATGTGCACCATCATGTCGCCGTCGCGCGGCACCATCGTCAGCTCGATCTCCTGGTCGCTGACGCTGAACTTGTGGCGGCCCAGTTCGATGACGTCGCCGTCGCCGCTGTAGAGGTCGGTCTTGTCGCGGAGTTCCCGGACGGCCTGGTCCTGCGTGGCGGTCAGTTGCGTCTGGATGTCGTCGGCCTTGACGTCCTCGCCCATCTCGCGGAGCCGCTCGATGTGGTCGCGCACCTTCATGACCATCGAGTCGGAGGCGAAGAAGGCGTTGAGCTCGTCGACCGAGTCCATGTTGGAGGCTCGCCGCTCGATGCTGTCGATGACGCGCTCGGCGGCCTGGATGACGTTCTGGGCCTGGCGTTGTTTCTCCTCGATCAGCGACTGCTTGCGACTCTCGAAGATCTCGTAGACTTCCTCGCGCTTCTCGGCGAGTTTCTCGAGATATTCGTCGAACTCGCTGAACTGGCTCTCGAGCTCCTCGAGCTGGGTCAACAGCCGCGTCAACTGCTCGTCGCACTTCTCGGGGGTGTCGGCGAGCCCGAGTGCGCTGTTGACGGTCTGGTCGAAGAGCTGAAACTGGACGGCAAATTCGGCCTGGCCCTCCTGTTCGCGCAGTTCCTCGAGGCGGTTGTCGAGTTTGGCCTTGGTCTGGTTCTGGGTGCTCATGACCTGGCCGATGTCCTCGAGGATCTGAGTCCGGCGGCTCGGGTCCTCGATGTCGAGGTCGTTGATCAGGTCGGTCAGGAGGTTGAGCCCCTCGCTGATCGTTTCGAGCTCATCAGCCAGTTCCTCGCCGTCGACGGTGCTCTCGAGTTCGGGGATCTTGGCGGCCGCGTCCTCGAGGCGTGTGCGGTACGGCGCCAGGGCCTGGTCGCCGAGCAGAAAGTCGACGGTGGCCTCGCTGAGTTCGTCGTAGCGTTCGACGACTTCGTCTTCGAGTTCGTCGAGGCGTTCCTCGTCGATATATCGGACGTCGTGGAGGGTGATCAGGCGGCCGCGCTGCTGCTGGAGAGCGTCGAGTCCCTCGACGAAGCGGTCGATGTCATTCCAGTCGCTGAAGTGGACGTCCGAGAGGATGTCGCGCTGACGCTCTTCGGCCTCCTCGAGTTTCTGGGCGGCCTTTTCTTTGAGGGCCTGGACCTTCTGGAACTCGTCGATCACGAGCTGGGCGGTATCGACCACCTCGCCGAGGAGTTCGCCGATCTGGCCGACCTCTTCGTTGTCGAGCCAGAAGTAGTTGTCGTTGAGCGTCTGGGTCTCCTTGATGAGCGCCTCGTAGATGGCGACCGTCGGCTCGAGGTCGTCGATCATCCGACAGACGCTGTAGATGTCGGAAATGGCGTGGACGAGCTCCGAATTGCCGAGATTGGCGAGCATCGAGTCGTCGGTCGGTTGTTCGGCGGCGTACTCGTCGCTGTGGTAGGGGGTCTCCCAGATCTGCATCGGGTGCACGCGAGTCGCCTCGTCGCTGGTGAACTCGAAGACGAGCATCGTGCCGTCCCGAAAGATGCTGTAGCCGTGGCAGGTGATCGGGTTGGCGACCTCCTTGCGGATGACGTTGTACGAAAACAGCAGGTAGTGGCCGTCCTGCGGACGGTAGAAGACAAACAGGACGTCCTCGCCGTTGGCCGAGCGGATCTTCTCCTGGAAGCGCATCCCCTCGGGATCGATGTCGAATCGCTTCGACTGCCCGTCCGAGAGGACGTAGCCACCGGGAAAGATGACGCCGTGATCCTCGGGGAGGGTCACGCAGGACTGGCCAATCGCGTCGAGGCGCTCGACCTGCTCGGTGAGCGTATTGAAGACGAAATACCGCCACTCGTCCTCGCGGTAGGGGAGCATCTTCAACAGGATCAAATTGTCGATCCGGTAGTATTCGATCTCGGCGTCGCCGAGCGACTGGTGGGCGTCGTCGACCGGCTCCGAGTAGATGCCCTTCCCGTCCTCGGTGTTGTCCTCGATCTTGATGGTCAGATCCTCGTCGACGGTCTCGACGAAGACCTCGTTTTCGATGCTGACGTGGGGGTGTTTGCCGCGGACGTGGTCGGCACGTCCGGTTGTCTGCCACTCGAAATCGTGCGTGTCGGGGGAATCGAAGTCGCGTTCGCCGGCATTGTCGAGGTAGTCAACGTGGCCGGCGGCGTCGATGCCCCATCGGAGGACGCGGATGTCCTCCAGGGATTCACCGGTCTGGAAGATCGCCAGCAGTCGCGTCTCGAGCTTGCGGAGCTGACGAAGTCGAACGTCGTCGAAGTAGGTGTAGAGGTCGCCGAAGTCGCTCAGGAAGTCCGAATCGTCGAGGAAGTGATCGGAGTTGTCCTCGGCGAGCGGCTCGATCTCGAAGTCTTCGCCCTCGTCGTTGTGGAACTGGTGGAGGCTGAAGACGTCGTCGACCGACGTCTCGGATTTCATCCCGATGTAGACGTTGTATCCAAACAGCAGGTGGCCGCCGATGTTGACGATGTCCTGGGGGACACAGTTGTTGTCGGTGCGGATCGTCTCCTGGCCGACGACGTCGAGCTCGGTGCCGCCGAAGACCTCGCGGCGCTTGTCGTTGAGATCGTCGGCCCGATCGCGCAGTTCGGCAGCCTGATCGAGCAGGCGCTCCTGGATGATGTCGTAGTTGCTTCCCTGGATGTCCTGACCGGACGCCTCCGGGTCGTCGGGGTTGGCAGCGTCGTTCGATTCGGAGGACGTCTCGGCTTGCGGATCCGTCGCCATGGAACTGGATGAGGCATGGAGTCATATTGGAGCGCGGCCCCCCGGAGGGACCTCCAGATGGGCCGCGATCCACGGCTTCCCGTCCGCGTGTGCGGTCGAAGAAATGGACGAGCTCCCCCCGCTCGGAGTCCCCGTCAGGTCTGCTGAGGGTCGTCCTCGCCGCCGCGGAGCTCGTCGAGTTCGGAGTTCTCGACCATCTCG
>JAQCND010000302.1 GCA_028274765.1 Bradymonadaceae bacterium | reverse complement strand
CGCATCGCCCAGCCGCCCGACCCCTCTCCATCCGAGATCGGAGGCGACCAGCGCGAGGGCGAATCCGAGGGCGATCAATGACACCAGGAGGGCGATCCACTCGAGCCATCCGCGCCGAAACTCGAATCGATACGTACCGGGCTCGAGATCGACGGTCATGAAGCCGGTCTTGTTGTACTTGAAGTCGAAGCCCTCGAGGGGGCGAGCCTCGATGTCGATGGGCTCGCCGTCGCGGGTCGCATGCCAGCGATCGAAATGCGAGACGTTCAACTGCAGCGTGCCCTCGGCCTCGGGCCCTGCCTCCAGGACGATGTTCTCGGTGTCGAACTGCTCGACCTCCACTGCCCCCTCGCCCTCGACGATCTCGAAGGGCTGACCATCCCAGCGTTCGAAGCGATAGAGATGGAGGCGGCCAAACTGGTCGAGATGCTCGAGCTCGTCGCGGTGGAGCGGACGGAGCGACACGACGTATCGGACGTCGAGACGCTCGAGAAGATCGAATGCCTTGGATTCGAAGCTGTAGACGAACGAGTTCGCCGGCATGTACCCCATTTTGTAGAGGGGCACGGGCATGTCGGTCGCCAGGTCGACGAACTGATGGTTGTGCCGCGGCATCCACAGGCCGATGCGATAGAAGGGCTCGTCTTCGGAGTGGTTTTGCTGGACCCACTGGACAAGTTGTTCGCGTCCCTGTTGGTGGGGACGCTCGTCGGGTTCGGTCAGATTGTGAACCATGTGCTGGCTGCCGAACTCCTGGAAGAACGGAACGAGCAGGGGAACGAGGCAGAGTCCCACCACGAAGACCCGTCCCCAGATCGCCCAGGCCCCAGATGGACCCGAGCTTCCCCCGTCGTGTTGTTTGGCCACGTGCTCGACAAACGTCTCCGATCCCGAGCGGACGAGCTGGACGAGTCCGAAGGCGGCGGCGACCATCCAGTATGGTTTCAGAAGGGCGATGAACCGTTTGAAGTGGATGCGCTGAAGCGAGGGAAAGGCCTCGAGGGCGTGAAAGCCCGCCAGAAAATCGGTCGATCCGACGATGAGAAAAGCCAACGTCAAGAGCCCGACCGCGAGCGGAATTAGCGTGCGTCGCCACAGCAAGATGAGCATGCCGACGAACCCGAAGGCCGTCACGAGCGGCCAGGTGCCGGGCAGAAGCTCGAGGCCGTACAACTGACGCCCCATCTGAAAGAGACTCGCCCATCGCCCCCCGAAGTTCGGATCCATGAAATCGGACGAGCTCATGAAGGGGGCGAGCCAGAAGGCGGCGAGCGCTCCCGCCAGCGCGACGGCTACGCCCAGTCGAACCGTCCCGACCGTCCAGCTTCTCTCGCGTTCCGAGAGCCAGTACGCCAGCAGCACGACGGGCAGTGTCAGCCCAAAGTAAATGATGGTGAAGGGATGCGACAGGAGCGCAGCGGCCAGCACGAGGCCGACGAAGGCGATGTCGCGAGCATGGCGTTTCTCGAGCAGTCGAGGGAGGCGCGAGACGGCCCAGACGGTGAGGGCCACCGCGAGGCTCATCGGCCAAACCCCGAACTCCATGGCAAAATACCATCCCCCGATGCGGTTGGCGGCCGTGTCGGTCATAAAGAGGGCGCCCGCCAACAGCCCCACCCACCGATCGAAGCCGGTGGCGGCGAGCCGATAGACGGCGTACCCCCGTAAGAACCAGAAGACCCCGATGGCGATCCCGTAGGCGCTCGAGAAGCTCAGAAGCCCCAGACTCAGGATGTGGATGCCGACGACGAGGAGGTCCGCCCCGACGGGGTAGAGATACTGAGCCGGATAGCCGGCAAACCACTCGTGGCTCCAGCCCCAGAATCGACCGTCGAACAAAAACTCGTGCTCGAGCTGCCAGGCTTTGAAGTAGTGGACGGCGTGGTCGTGGTCGGTGGGCCGTTCGCCGAGAAAGGCCTCCGGTAGCAAGACAATGGCGAGGAGGAGCAGGAGGCCGATACAGATAGCCTCCCGGATGAGCATCAGGGGCGTCACCTCGACGCCGGCGATGGTCATCGGTTCGGACCACCGCTCGTGATAGGTGTCATACCACTGACGAAGCGTCTCTCGTCCCGTCCAGAGTCCCAGCGCGAGCCCGGCCGCCACGCCGCCGCCTCCGAACCACCAGAGCGGACGGGCCCCGACGATCAACAGGACGATGCCCGCGACGATACTGGAGAGCGCCATGCCGTATCGGACTCGCATCATGCCTCGCAATCGCGTCTCGTTGTTGGAGGAAGCGATACACCAGGAGGAGATTGCAGCCTTGGAGGCTTGCAATCATCGGATCGTCACTCCCCACGTGTGCCACAGTCGCCGCTCCATTCGCAAGGCAATAGCATCGGGCCGATACTCGAGATACATGCGTGCTGGCTCGCCTCCGAAACGACCCGACAGGCGCGATAGGGATACAAACTCCATCGATGCCCGTCCGAGACACATTCGATGAATATGACGAGTGCGATCATCAACCGTGGGTTCATCTTCGAGTGGACGGACTCGCGAGGCCGATCACTTTACGGACGGATCGGGGCGCGCCAGAAGACGCCGGGCCGTGACAAGTCCCCACGGACTGTGGTGGTACTGGGTGTGACTCAGGTCCGTGGGATCTCGACGACGCGTGGTTGGGAGCGCCGGCATCCTTGCCGGCCGATCATTGAGTCGGTCGACCGCAAGCGTCGTGCCACGGCGTCTCCCACGGTATCCGAGCGGACCCGTCCCCCACGGACC
>JAQCND010000347.1 GCA_028274765.1 Bradymonadaceae bacterium | reverse complement strand
GGGGGCGGAGCCGCCTTGAAGGTCGGTCGAATCCGCTCTTGTGTGTCAGTCGAGTCTGAGTCGTCTCGAGCGTGAGACTCCAGGTGGGCTCGAGTGTGCGAACGGACCGCCATCGCCCGGAGAGACGCACGCCCCGAGAGGGTAGCGCGTTCGGTCCGGAGGCGCGCTTCGGCGAGGGCTTGGCGGATGTCGTCGGGCTGGAGGTCGCGAGACGGCTCGCGCTCGTCGGGCGTCGTCGGCTGGGCGCGCTCCTTAGACGAATCGGTCTGTGACTCCGATTCGGGTAAGACGAGTGGTGCCACCCACAGTCCCAGGCCCGTTCCCATCGCGACGATCCCCAGGAAGGCCAGTATCCAGACGCTCCATTGCTTTGCCCCTCCATCTTCGTCATGCGCGGAGTTCGGGGCACGACGGGCATGCTCACCCGTTCCGTCCGTCTCGTCTGCGGATGTACTCTGTTGATCGGTCTCGTCCTCGAGCGAGACGGCGGGACGCTCCGAATGCGTCTCGGGCACGGGCGATGGCTGTGAGGGATGCGTGGGATCGAGTTGGGAGGCCGATGGAAGAGGCGGCGGATCGTCGAGGGACTCGTAGACCTCGAGCAGGGCGGCGTGGAGCTGTCCCGCATCCGCAAATCGTGCCTCCAGATCTTTTTGGAGACAGCGATCGATGATCTCGACGAGGCGGGGCGGCGCGTCGACGGCGTCGGGGTCGATCGAGGGCGGTTCGTCCTCGATGACCGCCAGCATGACCTGAGTCGACGAATCCCCGTCGAAGGGCAGCCGACCTGCGATCAATTCGTACAGGATGACCCCGATCGACCAGATGTCCGAAGCCGGGGTCGCCTCGGTGGCATCTCGAGCCTGTTCGGGACTCATGTACGCGGGCGTCCCGAGCGTGAATCCCGTCTGAGTGGCGGTCGGCGATTCGCGCACGCTCGCCATGCCGAAATCGAGTAGCTTGGTGTGAGCTCGTTCCCCCGACCCAACCACGAAGATGTTGTCGGGCTTCAGGTCGCGGTGGACGATGCCGGCCTCGTGACAGGCGGCCAGCGAGGCCGTCACGTCGACCAGGCAGGCCAACCCCTCTCGCCACGTGTAGGTCGGAAGGAACTCGCTCAGCTCGCGCCCGTCGAGGAGCTCCATCGCATAGAAAAACTCGTCCTCCTCCTTGCCGGCGTCGAAGACGTCGACGATCCCCTCGTTGTCGACCATCGCCGAGACGCGCACCTCGCGCTTGAAGCGCTCCTCGCCCATCTCCGTCGAGGCAACATTGGGAAACAGGACTTTGAGGGCGACCTCTCGGTGGGTCAGTTCGTGGCGCGCCCGATACACGACGCCCATGGACCCTCGTCCCAACACCTCCTCGATGTCATAGGTGCCGAATTGGTCGGATGAGGACATCATGGCGCGTCGCACTCCCGGTTTGCAAGATGGTGCCGCTCCATCGAGTTGACGCTAAGTGTCAAGTACATCTCGATGAGACATGAGAGAATGCGTCGACGAGACGACAGAATCCCGACAGCTGGGGCGTCGGACGACCGATCGGTGGCATCGCCCTTCTGGAAGGTGTCTCGTACGAAAGAAAGGCGCGTTCGATCCGACGACGGTGACGATAGCACAGACCCCGGTAAAATCGAACGCGAGCCGAGGCAGGAAGCAGGGCAATCGTATTAGAAGTATAGACGACACGACGAGACGCGCCCCCCGTTTGAGCATACACCTTATCGCCTCGCTCCTCCCAAAAGGGAGTCGCTCGTCGGCGTGCCAGCAAGGATGCTGGCGCTCCGAACCCACCAGCAAGGATGCTGGCGCTCCGAACCCATCTCCAGCTCCGGAGCGCCGGCTTCCAGCCGGCTCGTATCCGCGATCGTTCCAAAAGGGAGTCGCTCGTCGACGTGCCAGCAAGGATGCTGGCGCTCCGAACCCACCAGCAAGGATGCTGGCGCTCCGAACCCATCTCCAGTCGATTCGGGGGGCTTGGCTCCGGAGCGCCGGCTTCCAGCCGGCTCGTATCCGCGATCGTTCCATCCTTGTGCGATCGCCCTGAGAGGAAGTGGGCGCGTGTCGTCCCATTGGCCTCCGACGGTCACGTGTGGACGAGAGCCAGCTCGAACGCCTCGCCTACGGATGGCAATAGATGGGCTCGAGGACGAGGGGTTTCAACTCAACGGACGCGATCAAAAAAACCCCTCTCCTCGCGGAACCGAGGAGAGGGGCGAGAGTGAGACCGATCCGAGAGTCCCCTCGAGAAGAACGCGGAAAGGGGAGGGACCCTCGGATGGTAACCGGGGAAGGAATCACTCGGCCGCAGCCGCAGCGTCACCGTGCGTGGCGACGTTCTCCGACTTGGTCCGGGCAATGTGGTAGATCATGATGCCGTAACCGGCCTTGGCCGTGAGGTCGGCGATGCAATACCCGACGTTGACGCCCACGAAAGCGCCGGCTCCGGGCTCCCCTCCGGCGAGGAGCGGAATGCAGTAGACGATCGGGTAGAAGCCCCACGTCGCCAGAAGCAGGAGGCGCAGGTTGCCGAGGAGCGTCTGGGCGTGGCCCGGCTCCTGCTCGATGACGTCGCCGAGTTCGAACCAGAGGACGTAGAGAATGTAAGCGAAGGGGATGCTCGAGAGCGTACCCCAGATGGCGTACCACGTTCCGCCTGTTTCGACCATCGCTTCTCCGGGGTAACCGAGAGCGAGCATCGCAACGGTAGCAATGGTGAGCTTGGTGAGGAAACTAGCTCGTTCATCGTCCGACAGGTCGAGGACGGCGACAAGCTCCACGAGCAGCAGCGGCACGGTGATCAGCCAGTCGGCATACCGATAAGCTTCGTTGAATTTCGTGGAATCGAACGCGTAACCACTCGACACGTCGACAGCAGCTCCAAATCCTTCGAAGATGCGCCAATAGTGGTAGGCGGCAACGCCCACGACGAGAGCCGAGACGAGAAGCGAACCTCGGTAGCGTTCATCGACTTGGCTTCGTGCGCCAACGAAGAAGACGAATGCGGCCGCCATCCCCGCGACCGTCAGTGAGAACATGTTGTAGAGGAGGTCGTACTGGCCCTGTGTTAGACTTTCGACAGCGGCTATGACAGACATATCTTGGTTGGGTTGGTATGGAGTCGACTGTTGGACAGGTGATCGTGTGCACGTGCACGGACAGAGAGATGTTTCAACGAGCCGATGACCATTGAAACATCAGCCCACTATGCAATGTAAAGTTGTTCATATCGTTTTAAACCCCCTGTCCTATATTATTTGATGTCTCCGATTCCGTCTGCGTTGTGGACGAATATTGTTTACTTCCGGATTCGCTCCGATTATCTGGTCGAATCGAGGGATGATACGCGGTGTCCTCGATGGGGTGATATCGCGTTTGAGCGGCCATCTGGGTCCCTCCCGTGTTCGAGAGTGCCGATCTTCTCTCCGACGTCTCACAGACAGGGCGATGTAGACCCTGTTACCGTCCAATAGTGACCACGAATGAAGGACGCTCAAAAAAGACACGTAGATATGAGGACCGAGTCGTATACAGGGCGTTGTGGCCCAGGAGCAAAGGGGGAGGCGAGCGTTTGGAGGGATTCCATTCGTCTTCGTTTCAGCATCTCCCCTCCGATGAGCCCGCCGCATGTCGAGCTCCCGACAGGGGACGATAGCTCACCGGCGAGGGCCCGGAGTAAGTGTTTTGTTGCGTCGGCCTGCATCGATGGGCGCCTGGAGAGCCGCCGAAGGCGGCACCAAACTCCGGGGACGAGCCCGGAGATCGAAGGGATGAATGTCCCACCATCCGAGCTCCGAACGGCATGGGCAATGGGGGTTAAATTTTTGTTCGAGGGACGGAGTCTCTCATCCCAAGCCGGCGAGGACGCCGGCGCTCCGGAGGGCGTCTCATGTGAAGAATGGCATCCTACCGTACGGAGCGCCTTTCTATTGCTGTGAAATGAGCATCCCTGCTGGCAGGTCGCCGAGCGACTCCTCACTGGGGAGGAGCGAGGCGGCAACTGACGTCACTCGATTGTTTATTTAACTACCATAGCCCATGTAAAAGCAGGAGCAAGGGCGATGTAATTCCCACTCCATCGGATGAAACGGCGTTTGAGAGCGTCGGTATCTATTACATTTGAGTCTCGAAAGGGGCGGCAGCCCGGCACATGGGAGACAAGTGAGAGGTGTCCCGTGTCCCTCGCAGCCGGACGCAAGGAGAGTAGGCGTGCACCGAATCGGTCGTGTAGTCGCTCGGCAGCATCCGTGGGCAATGATGATCGGTGATCATCCAATCGATGATCGAGTTGCGCTCATTGTCGCCTCGTGCCTCTCAACACGAAGCTGTTCGGCGACCCGCCAGCAAGGATGCTCACGTCGAGGATGCCACAGGGAGTCTCCACGAGACGGATTCATCTCGTCGTACGAAGCACCCCAAATCCAATATCGATGTGTCAGAGCGCGCTCTTACCCGAGCGAAAGGGGAAAGACTTATGTCTCCTCGAGGTGTCGAAGGGCGTCGGCGAGTTCGTCGGCGAGGCGCTTCCAGAAGAGTTGTCCGCCGAATCCGCTCCACCAGATCCAGCTCGTTTCTTCCTCGACCTCGACGGTCAGAACGCCGAGGACCTCGTCGCCAAAGCTGATGGGATAGGCGAGGGTCGCGTACGTCTGGAGTCGTGCTGGCGTGTAGTAATCGCTCAAACGACTCCAGCCCGTCTCGTCGTCGAGGGCCTGCCCGTCGAGGCTACGGGTATCCACGAGCGCCTGACGATCCTCGTGTACCCAGAGGTGGTTCTTGAAATGCTGTTCGTCTCCTTCGCCGTGTCCGCCCGACAGAATGAGCGGCCGATCGAGTCGGGCGGCGAGTCCCGAGATGCCGGAGTCGAGGCGTTCGTCTGGCGAGACTTCGACGGGTAATGTCAAATCTTCGAAATGAGTCCATCCATGAGGATGGCGATAGTGCAAGACTCGCTCCCCCGACTCTCCCTCGAGTGTGCCGATCGCGAGACTCGGTACATCAGTGTGATGAGCCATCAGCGACGTGACTTCGTCAGCGAGCTGGGCCCGCGTCTCGTCGGATGCTCCCGGTGACTCGACGAGGCGTCTCGAGGTCTCTTTGACTTGCTGGAGTAGCCAGAGTTTGCGGGCGCTCAGGGTGTAGAGCGGCGAAAAGAAGAGGGCGGACGAAAGGCGTTCGCCGAAGTTGGTCAATTCCTCGCCGATCGAGGACGACAGCGGACCTCGACCCCGATAGTTGAGGCGTAAAAACCCGAGCAATTCGTGCTCCGGCCCATCGTCGACGAGAAGCGGGACGAGTACGCACATGCGAGCCCGGGGCTGGCGTTCGAGCCGGTGAATGTCCCGAACGGAGCCGTCGCCTTCGCCGTCGATCACTCGCCACCGACGATCCTCGGTCCGTTCGTAGATGTGGTAGGGAAGATCGGGATCGCGGCGCTGTCTCGCGACCGCTCGGCTCAACAGATCGTCCGACGTCTCCCCGAGCACGACCGAGAGGCCGACGAGACGAGAGGCTTCCTCGGAGGTCGACGCCTCGGTATCGGCATAGCGTCGCTCGGCGAGGACGTCGAAACGACCGTGGGCCGAGTCCTGGAGCGTCATGGCATCCAGGGTGCTCGTCATCAGCAGCGAGGCCGAATGGTCGCACCCGAACCACTCCGGTAAGTGCTCCATCGCCTCGTAGATCAGCGGCTTGATGGCGTGCCGATCCCGCTTCTCGAAGAACATGCGGATGCCGTTTCGTCTCGCCGTGCAGAGTGCTTCGGCTGCCTGGTGCTGGAGGTCCGAGACCGCCTCCCGAGAGACGGGTTCAGTGTCGCACAGCAGAAGATAACCGGTCACGACCGTTGGCTCGCCTCCCGTTGCCGGTCGGCCCAGAATCGGAACGACGTCGTAGACGACCTGTCCCTCGACACCTCCTCGGTGTTCGATGCAAAGCCGACCATCGCCATAGCGATAGGCGTGACAAAGATCGCCGAACGTCCATTCGACATCGACCACCTCGCAACACTGGGGCGTCACCTCCATGGTGACCGGCGTGCATTCGGAGGTTTCGTAGCCGACAGTCACGTGAACTACACCGACATCATGAGACTGGAGCCAGGGAGTGAGAAAGCGATGAAGATGAAACCCGAGCACGTCGCGACCGCCCTCGGTCATCGTGGGAGCATCGGATGTGCAGACGGAATCGTCGTATCGATCATCCATGGTAACCCTGGCGTGTGACTCGTACATCTTGACATCACTCGTGGGATTGCTCTCCCATCGACGTACTCCTCCCAGTGGCTTCGCAGCTGCCCCGGCTCCCGACCCGAGCTCTACCTCGAGAGGTCTGTTGATATCGCCTTTCCAATACGTCATTCTCGTGACATGTCGCACGGTGGGAATCCATACTCCCGACGACATCCCATACACCATAAGCATGGAGGCGGGACGGGCATTCCGTCGCGTCCCGAGAGTTGACGGCGGAGGCAGCGACTCAATGATACGCTTTTCTCATCATCGCACGGCCCGTCTCGGGTTCGCGTTCCTCGTGCTGTTGTGGAGCGGACTGGCTTCTCCCGCCTCGGCCGATCCCGCCGACGGCGGAGTGGACGAGGCGACGCCGCTCGGGGAGGTCGTCGTCCTGCCGGTCGCCGGCACGGAGGAGGCTCGAGTCTTCGAGGCTCGTTCGAGTCCCGATGGCGAGCCCACTCGAGCTCGCGTACGACAGACGGGGACGAGAACGCTTCTGCCCGATGATCTCGCGCCCTCGATCTTTACCGACATCAAGATTACGGGGGAACGCTCGCATCTGATAGCCGGTGTCGAAGGGCGAGGGGCCGTCTGGGTCTCACCGCCCTCGCCGCGCGACCCGCTCGACGCCCCATTCGTGTTGAGCCATCGTCGCGAGCGATCCGATATCGATGCCGTCTCGCTGGCCGCTCAGGGACCGGGTCGCCAGCCCGAGCGGATCATATTCAACGAGACGGACGAGAGGCGTCTCA
>JAQCND010000346.1 GCA_028274765.1 Bradymonadaceae bacterium | reverse complement strand
CGCAACTTCTGTGCGAGACATATGTTTCAGGCCAAGGGTGGCTATAAGCTGGGCGATGGTGGTCGACGGGTCGCAGAGCCTTGGACTGAACGCTACCAACGCGACGGCACCAAGATGAAGCAGTTCCCGGTGCCGTCGGATCGTCCGATGGAGCTCCCCCGTCGGCTGGATGCGCTCGGCCAGCAGCTCGCCGAACTGCGGCCGGGTGTCATCTGCGGCGAGGAGGTGCCGACCGCCGACGAGCTCGACGCCGCCCGCGAGCAACGCGGCGAGGTACTGGGGCAGATGATTCCGCTCCAGGAGGAGCTCGACTGGCGGATGTACGAGGCGTACGGACTCGTCGACGACGCGCCGCTGGTGGCGGACTTCTATCCATCGGAGGCCGAGGGGCGTGCCACGAGCGGGGGCTCGCCTGCAGACGGGGCAGCCGTACCAAACAAGCCGGCAAGGGTGCCGGCGCTCCAAGAGATGGCTTACGACGCCCTGCCGGAGGTACGACTCGGCGAGCGGCCGTTTGAAATCCAACTCGCCCGGGAGATGGCGCGCGGCGAGACCGAGACGAGCTGGTTCGAACGCCACGACTCCGAGCCCATCACCGAGGTGCCGGATCGCTGGCCCGACTGGTATCGGGAGCTCGTCGAGGCGCGGCTCGAGGCCATCGACGGGGAGCGGTTCGTGGAGCTGATCGAGACGCCGGAGTTCAAGCGCCGGTGGAACCTCGACGACTGGGCCAAACTCGAGGACGATGCCCTCGAGGACTGGCTCGCCCGCCGACTCGAATCGCCGCGATACGTTCCACAGTCGCACATGACGACGCCGGGCCTCGAGGACGAGGACGACGAGTATCGCCGTCCCGACAAGGACCCCGAACTCCTCTCGCTTCGGCACTTCGTCGACGTCGCCAAGGCCGACGAGGCCTTCCAGACGGTCGGCGCCCGGTACGTGGGCTCGGAGACGTTCGATATCGAGGCGCTGGTGCGCCGACTGATCGAAGACCACTCGGTGCCGTATCTTCCGGCCCAGCGCTACACCGACTCCGGCCGACGGCGGCGCCGAGACTGGGAGGAGGCCTGGGAACGCCAGGACCTCGAAGACGCCATCGACGCCCTCACCGACGGGCGCGGGGCGTTCGACGACGAACCGCTGGCGCTGTCGCTCGAGGACGCCCCCGAGGCGCTGGCCGACGCCTACGACGACGCCCCCATCGGCGAGTCGCGGGCCGAATCCTTGAAAGACGAACTGGTCGGCGACATCGAGCGTCCGCCGAAGTATCGCAAGACGGACTACCAGAGCGACACCGTCTACCGGATGCGCGGGAAGCTCGACGTCCCCTCGGAGCGGTTTCATCGCTATCCGGGATGCGGCGAGGACGGCGAGTGGTTGGTCTCGTGGGCGGGGCTCGACCACGCCCAGCGGGCCAAGGCGCTGTCGGCACGGTACTTCGAGGCCAAGGAGGCCGGCTGGGCGAGCGACGACGCCCGACGCCAACGGCTCGCCGAGATGCTCGCCGGGGTCGACGACCTGCTCTTCTGGGTGCGCAAGTGGCACCCGGAGCC
>JAQCND010000338.1 GCA_028274765.1 Bradymonadaceae bacterium | reverse complement strand
GGGGGCTCTACAATCCCAATCAGCCCCTCCCGCTCGTGCCCTTTTCGGATGGCGTCGGCGAGGTCGTCGAGGTGGGAGACGACGTCGAGACCCGGGAGACCGGCGATCGCGTCTGCCCGATCTTTACACGTGACTGGATCGGCGGCGAGCCCACCAAGGAACGCCTCCAATCGGCCTTCGGCGGTCCGCTCGACGGGACGCTCCGCGAATACATGACCGTGCCCGCCGAGTCGGTCGTCGAGCCGCCCGAGCATCTCTCGGACGCCGAAGCCGCCACGCTCCCCTGTGCCGGCGTGACCGCCTGGAACGCGCTGACCGAACACGGCGACGTCGCGCCCGGCGATACGGTGGTGTGTCTGGGCACCGGCGGCGTCTCGAGCTTTGCGCTGACGATCGCCGACATGATTGGCGCGGAGACGATCGTGACCTCGAGCAGCGACGAGAAACTCGAACGGGCCTACGAACTCGGCGCCGATCGCGGCCTCAACTACGAGGACGACCCCGATTGGGGCGAACAGATCCGCGAATGGACCGACGGGGTCGGAGCCGACCACGTCGTGGAGGTCGGCGGGGCCGCTACTCTGCCCCAGTCGCTTCGAGCCGTACGCGTCGGCGGCGAGATCACTCTCATCGGCGTGTTGTCCGGGACGATCGACGACCTCGACGTCACCAAGGTCCTGATGAAGAACGTCTGCATCCAGGGCATCCTGGTCGGGAGCCGCGACATGTTCCAGAACTTCAACCGGGCCCTGGCCGCCAACGACGCCACGCCCGTCCTCGATCGCACCTTCGGCTTCGACGAGGTTCACGAGGCGCTCGAGTTCATGGCCTCGGGCCAGCACTTCGGCAAGATCGCCATCGAGATCGGCTCGTAACGCGGGCCGCGAGCGGGGAGAGAGGGCGTGTCCTCGGGGGGGGGTCACGATCGGGCGACGAGCCACTCGAGGTGGCGCGTGACCTCGTCGCGTTCGGTTTCGGGGATCATGCTCTGGGGGATGCGGTATTCTCTCTCTCGGCATGCGAGGACCCAGTAACTCTCGGTGCCCCAGGTCCCCTCCTCTTGACGCACCGAGCGAATCGCTTCGGCCTCGATACGACGTTTGAACGGGCTCAGTTCATCGAATTCCCCTTCTTTGGGGGGGATGAAGGCGACGTAGTCGTCGCCCACCTCCAACACGGGCACCACGGTCCACCAGAGCGTCGACCCCAGAAACAAAATGGGAATGATGACGAGTATCCAGAGGAGGTGGTGGTCGACGAGAGCATGGGCGATGCAAAACCCGAACAGCAGGATCATCCCCAGCACGCCGTGGAGGATGACGTTGCGGTAGCGGTACGTGGCTGGTGGTTCCATGGAATCGGGTCCGGTGGGGACGAGTGTGTCTCGAGAGTTCGGGGGAGCGCAGCCGGGACGCTCTACTCTCGATCCGGTTCGATATCGTCGTCGTGGATATAATCCTCGAGCTCCTCTTCGTGTGAGTCGAGGAGTCGACGACCTCCATAGATGCCGACTAGACCGATCAGGGGTCCGAAACAGACCGAACTTCCGATCACGACCCATCCGCCGATTTTCTTCATGTCGTTTTGGGCGAGCAGACATCCCATGGCGGAGACGAAAGCCGGAAGTATCAACAGTATCCCCAGCCAGCGATAACCGGGGGTGAGATAGAGCACGAACGACGTGAGTATGTTGACGATGGCTCCGATGAGCGCGAGCTGCATGGCCGATACCTTCTTGCGTTCACTCGAATTCGTTGACCACGTGGATGGGCTCGCCGTCGAGGTAGGCCTGGATGTTGTCGAGCGTCGTCTGTTTGAGGCGCTCTCGAGCTTCCCGTGTCGTCCAGGCGTTGTGAGGGGTGATCAGGCAGTTGTCGGCCTCCAGCAGGGGATTGTCGGAATGGATCGGCTCCTGCGAGGCGACGTCGACGCCGGCGCCGGCGATGTCACCGACCGCGAGCGCCTCGGCCAGGGCCGATTCGTCGACGACCTCGCCGCGAGCCGTGTTGATCAGATAGGCCGACGCGGGCATGCGCTCGAGCTGTTCGGCATCGACCAGTCCCTCGGTCTCGTCGGTCAAAGGACAATGGAGGCTTACAACGTCCGAGCGCTCGAAGACCTCCTCGGTGGAGGCCCACTCAAACTCCTGCCACTCGGGGGCCGGCCGCGAACTGTTGTCATCGGCCACCACGGGCATGTCGAAGGCCCGGGCGATGTCGGCCACGCGCGCTCCGATGCGGCCGAATCCGACGATGCCCATCGTCTTGCCCCGGAGTTCGACGAGGGGCTGTTTCCAGAACGTAAAATCCGGCGATTCCGTCCACTCGCCGCGATCGACGGCGCGATCGTGGGCCCCGATCTGGTGAGTCAGCTCCAGCAGAAGGGCGAAGACGTGTTCGGCGACCGAGTCCGTCGCGTACTCGGGGACGTTGGCGACGGGAATGCCGAGCTCGTAGGCGGCCTCGATGTCGACGACGTCGTAGCCGGTCGCCAGCACCGAGACGAACTCCAGATCCTCGAGTCGCTCCAGCGTCCCGGCGTCGAGCTCGACCTTGTTGGTGAGGACGATCTGAGCGCCTCGGGCGCGTTCGATGACGCGATCGGGCGGCGTGCGCTCGTAGACGTCGACGTCCCCGAACGGTTCGAGTTCGCTCCAGGGACATTCGCTCTGGTCGGTCGTGTGGCCGTCGAGAACAACGAGAGAGAGTGACATGGCGTGGTCGCGAGTCGGTGGAAATCGAGAGGATGAACAGTCGAACCCAATGGAGGCCCTTACCCCTGTTTCCGAGCATGAGCGGTCACGGAACCTCGACGTATCGGTGACGATGATTGCAGTCGGATTCGTCCTTTGGAGCGCCCCTGTACTTCCCTCGGAAGTGGGCTCCCAGCCGGCTTGGGCTGACAAGCAAGAGGTGTTGACACCAGCCCTTAGCCCAGCTCCACGCTGCCGCCGAGATGTTCGACGTCCATGTGAACATCGGGGTTGCCAAAGGAGGTCCCGACGGCCAGAGCCGAGGCGATGTGCATCGAATCGAGGGGGACCTGGCGATGAGTATTGGCGACGTCCTCCAGTGAGACGCTCGTGATGGAATTGTCCTGGAGGGCCACCATGCGATCGAACTCCCCCTGTGCGACGAGGGCGGCGGCGTAGGCCCCGAAGTTGGTCGCCAGGAGACGATCGAAGGCGGTGGGCGTGCCGCCGCGCTGGATGTGGCCGAGCACCGTCGTCCGGATTTCGCTGTCGAGCCGGGGTTTGAGTGCCTCGCGCACGGCATTGCCCACGCCGCCCAGTCGCACGGCATCGTCGGGGTCGTCGACCCGCTCTCGCACCGTCAAGTCGCCGCCCTTGGGGCGAGCTCCTTCGGCGACGGCGATGATGGTGAATTCTTGACGATCTTCGCGCTCGCGACAGACCCGGGCGATCTCCTCGATGTCGTAGGGGATCTCCGGCAGTAAAATGACATCCGACCCGCTGGCGACCCCGGCGTGCAGGGCGATCCAGCCGGAGTATCGCCCCATCGTCTCGAGGATCATCACGCGGTCGTGGCTCTCGCCGGTCGTGTGGAGCCGGTCGATGGCCTCGGTGGCGATCGAGACGGCGGTGTCGAAGCCAAAGGTGCGATCCGTACAGACGACGTCGTTGTCGATGGTCTTCGGCACCCCGACGACGTTCATGCCCTTCTGGGTCATCTCGTGGCAGATCGACATCGTGCCGTCGCCCCCGATGGCGACGATGGCGTCGAGCTCCAGGTCGCGGTAGAACTCCATGACCTCGTCGGAGACGTCGGCCCCGTCGCGCTTGTAGTAGTCGAAGGGATTGGCGCGATTGTGGGTTCCGAGAATCGTGCCCCCCTGGGTGAGGATGCCGCTGACGTCGCGGTAGTCGAGCTTCGAGTAGCGCCGCTCGATGAGTCCCTGGAAGCCATCCTTGAATCCGATGACCTCGGCGCCGTGCTGCAGGATCAGCGCCTTCGAGACGGCACGAATGACGGCATTCAAGCCGGGGCAGTCGCCGCCTCCGGTGAGAAGTCCGACTTTCATGACTCGAGCCTCGTATCGTCAGAGGAGTCCATACCCATTCGTCGACGACGCATCGCGGACGCGTATCATAAGCGCTTACCTTCGCGATGTCGACTCCTCGACTGGAGCGGTGGACGGCAATCGTATTTCAACATGTCTGTCCTCGTGGTCGCCTCGCTCCTCCCCGAAAGGATTCGCTCGGCGACCTGCCAGCAAGGATGCTGGCGCTCCGAAGGGGTGTCATAGGCTGGGCTTTCACCATTGAGCGAGTCACTTCAAAAGAGGTTGAGGAGGGAATGTGCTTTGGGCCAACCCCCTTGTTCCGGAGGGTTTGCCCCAAAGAATCGAGAGTGAACCTCCCCTCCTTTCCGTCGCGGCCTCAGAGCATGGCGAAACTTCGTTACATTACAGGGTATGAAGCTTGGCTGCCTTCTGGAGCGCCGGCTCTCAGCCAGCCGAGCACGCAAGACGTGTTCAAATGCGAGCGCCTTCCGGAGTGGCATCAGAGCATGGCGAAACTCCATTACATTACAGGGTATAAAGCTTGGCTGCCTTCGGGAGCGCCAGCTCTCAGCCGGCCGAGCACGCAAGACGTGTTCAAATGCGAGCGCCTTCCGGAGTGGCAGGGGATAGTCGCATGTCATCGCTCAGAGGAGAGACATCCTTCGTCGACTGCGGCGGCTCGGGATGAGAGCATGTGAGCGGAGGATATGCTCCAGGTGCATACGCGTGCCCGGCCTCACCTTGGAAATGGTCCGGAGCGCCAGCCTCCCCGCTGGCTTGGGTCGAGAGGGGAGACGTTTGGAAAACCAGCTCTCAAAACGGGAGATTCAGATGGAGTCCGTGCTCGTCGACGTAGTCGATGAAGTGGCGGTAGACGGGCACCTGCGAGACGGTCGCGCTGTCGCCGACGACGACGGCCTTGCGGCGAGCCCGCGTGAGCGCGACATTGAACCGTCGGATGTCCTGGAGGAAGCCGACCTCGCCGTCGGGATTGCTCCGCACCAGCGAGAGGAGGACGAGTTCCTTTTCGCGACCCTGGAAGCCGTCGACCGTCTTGACCTCGAGATGCTTGGGACCGAGCTCCTGGCGGATGCGGTCGACCTGGTCCGAGTACGGCGAGATGATGGCGATGTCCTCGGGGTCGAGGCCCGCCTCCAGCGCCGATTCGGCCAGCCCGACGACGAGGTCGGCCTCGCGGACGTTCTCGCGCGACTTCGAGCCCCGTGGACTCTGCTCGGGGGCCTCGATGCCGGCCGTATCGATGAAGACGAGCGGCACTTCCGGGTCGAGCATGAACTGATGGTCCGGAACGTCGTCGAGCGGGTCGGTGTCGAAGCCGATGCCCTCGAGCGTGTGGTGGCGCACAGAGTCGTTGGCCTCGAGCTGACCCTCGTAGAACTCCTCGCTCGAGAACGCCATGATCTGCTCGTGCATCCGGTACTGGGTCGTCAGCATCGTGCGGATGCGATCGCCGTACTCGCGTCGGGCGATCCGCTCGAATAGGGAGTTGCGGAGTCCGCGCTGAGCGGCTTCCTGGCTCAACACGGTCGGAGGAAGCTGGCGGTGGTCGCCGGCCATGACGACGCGATCGGCCAGCGTGATGGGGATTAAACAGGAGGGTTCGGTGGCCTGCGTCGCCTCGTCGATGACGAGGGCGTCGAAGTGGCGGTCGTTCAGGAGCTGACTCCCGGCCGTGGAGTTGGTGGTGCAGACGACGTCGGCACTGGCCATGATTTCGTCGATGGCCTCGCCGCGGAGTCGATCCGACTCCTCGAAGTACTCGTCGACCTGTTCGTCGATCTCGATCCAGTCGGCCATCTCCTGGATGATCTCCGGCGACACGCCTCGCGAGCCCTCGTTTGCCTTGGCGAGTTCCTTGATCTGCTCGTTGGACATACCGCGGCGATATCGGCCCGACGGGTAGCGGTGTTCGTCGCGGCGATCCTTGAGGTTGAAGGCCTGATCGCGGAGCTCCTGGCTGCGCTGATACGTGTCGTGTTGTTCGAGCTGGGCGTCGAGGGTGTGGCGCTCGATCGCCGGCGTGACGCGAGCCGGATGGCCGACCCGGACGACGTCGGCTCCACCGGCCACGAGGAACTCGACCAGATTGTCGACCGCGGCATTCGAGGCGGCCGTCGCCAGCACCGATTCACCGGCCTCGACGCACTGATGGATGACCTCGGCGACCGTCGTAGTCTTGCCCGTACCGGGTGGGCCGTGGATGAGAAAGAAGTCATCGGAGCCAACCGCCTGCTCGACGGCCGCCCGCTGGGAGGCATTGAGGTTCGCATTGTTCCAGGCCTCGATGTCGACGACCCAGCGTTCAGGGGGCTGGCGCTGCCCGACGATGACGTCTCGGAGGTCGGCCAATCGGTTGTCTTCGGCCTTCTCGAGCTCATCGATCGCATCGAGCATGCGCTGAAACGTGATGTCGTTGACGTACAGATCGGCCCGGAGGCCTCCATCACTGAAGACGAAGGAGTGTGGCTCCTCGGGGAAGACGACCGTCAGCGAGAAGTTCGTCTTGCGCGAGACCGTGCCCGTCGGGTTGTCGTCTCGCAGCGGATCTTGCTTTGAGAGCATGACTAGATCCCCGACGGCGATCTCCGTGTCGGGCAGGGGATCGTCGCGCTTCTCGCGGCCGAACTGGACCTCGTATCCGCCGAGCGTCTCGCCCTTGTCGCGGCCGCCGAGATGGAGCATCGCCCGGCCGACGCGCTCGCGCTGTCGGCCAGACATCTGGCTCATCTCGCGCTCGTAGCGCTCCATCTCCTCCTGGCGTTCGAGTTCGACGAGTTCGCGATAACGTTCGGCATACGACTGGATACTTTCGGTCATATCGATCTCGATACTTGGTTTGAGAGGATACACTCGGAATCTCGACGTCTCGAACATGCTCAGCGCCAGGCGCCCATCAAGGGGCGTGTGACAAGGAACGCACGAGGCGGCACGTTCGGTGCCAGTCGTGAGACGGGTGAGGGGGCTCGAAGTCGAGGAAGCCACTCAAGTGGCTCGTCTCGCTCGTAGATTCCGGGCCGAGGCAGGCGAGCGGTCGAGACTCGTCCCCACTCGTGTTCGTTTTGGCGTACTGCCGTCCCTTTTGGGGCTCGGAGAGGAGATCCACACGCCTCGATCTCCGGGCTCGCGCCCGGAGCTAGATGCTGCCGTCTCCTTCGGGGGTTTGGAAGATAGCCGCTTCATCGGAGGACATATGCTAAAGCG
>JAQCND010000330.1 GCA_028274765.1 Bradymonadaceae bacterium | reverse complement strand
CGAATGCAATCCGTCGGCGGCGACGACGAAGCGTGCCCGCCCCACATTGGTCTGGACGCTGTCGGACCGCTGGCGGAGTCGCTCGATCCGCTCGTTCCGCCATTCGACCCCGAGCGCCTCGGCCCGCTCGACCAGAGTCCGGTGGAGCTCGGTCCGCCGCACGCCGAGTGCTCGACCCGACCGAAACGTTCCGTCGGCAACGGCCCCGGGATCGTCGGCGTCTCGGTACCGAATGCCCTCGAACGGATAGCCGGTCAGATCCTCGACGCCGAGTTGCTCGAGCCGTTCGAGCGCCGCGGGCATCAACCCCTCGCCGCAGGCCTTGTCGATGGGCGGTTCCTGCGGCTCGGCGATCGTGACGTCCAGCCCGAACTGCGAGGCACGAATGGCCGTCGCCAGTCCCGCCGGTCCCCCGCCGGCGACGAGTACATCGGCCACGAGCTGATCGGATGCCGGCGAGATGCGATCGCAAAGTCTCGAAGTCGGTTGATTCATCGGCTGACTCCCTACCAGTCCAGCAACACGAATTCCGCCGAAAACCCCGGCCCCATCGCCATCAACAGCGCCGAGTCATCACGGGTGTCTCTCTCGTCGGCGCGCCTCTGCTCCAAGGCCTCTTCGAGCACGAACAACACCGACGCGCTCGAGAGATTCCCGATCGACTGCATCGAGTCCCAGGCCAGATCGAGTTCGCCGTCGGTCAACTCGAAGGTCGACTCGATCGCCTCCAGCACCTTCGGGCCTCCGGGATGTGAAATCCACTCGTCGACATCACCGCGTCCCCGATCCCAGTCATCGAGGAAAGCATCGAGATCGCCGCCGAGTTCGGATTCGATCACTTCGGGGAGCTCGCCCGACAACACCAGTCCGAAACCGTCCTCTCCGACCTCCCAGCCCATGACCCACTCGGTGTCGCGATAGAAGTAACTTCGGCTTCCGAGCACGGTAGGGGCGTCGTCGAGGCCCAACTCTTCAGCGGCGCGTCCTCCCATGCCGACGACCGCCGACGCCCCATCCCCGAAGAGCGCGGCGGCGATATAGTCCGCCACGGAGGTCTCGTTGCGCTCGAGCGTCAGCGAGCAGAGTTCCACCGACAACAACACGGCCGTGTCGTCGGGATGTCCGCGCAGGTAGTCGGCCATGCGCGCCACGCCGGCCGCTCCGCCCACACATCCCAGCCCGAACATGGGCGTGCGTTTGACGTGGCGCGGGAGATCGAGGGCGTTGATGACCTTGGCGTCGATGCTCGGACTCGCCACCCCAGTGACGGTCGTAAAGAAAATGGCATCGACGTCGTCGCGCTCGAGCCCGATCGACTCGAGTGCCCCCGAGATGGCTTCCGCACCCAGGTCGGTCGCCGCCTCGATAAATCGATCGTTGGTATCCCCGAAGGTCTCGAGCTCGAGGTACTCCTGAGGTGGAAGCGCCAGATGCCGCTCCTCGACTCCGACGGCCTCGAAGAAATGTTGAACCCACTCCTCGTCGAAATCCAGCCCGAAGGCGTGCCAGGCCTCGAGCAAAATGTCGAGAATGGCCTCCTGATCGTGGCGTTCTCCCGGGAGAGCCCCCTCGACGCTGGCAATGACGGGAGGTGCTGGCGAAGATGGCGTGTGCGGAGACATGGATGCTCTCAATCTGAAAAAGAATGGTCAATCGAGCGCCCGATGGACGCTGACATCGACGTACGAATGTGTCGAGCTCGTCTGCATCGAGATATCGTCAAACGACGTGCGAGCCCCCTGCCTCGCACTGTGCTCGACATGTCGTCCCCTGATCGAATGGCATGTGGACAATTTTCGAGGTCTCGCGCCCCCAACGAGGTGCGCCGAACGGTCTGCATGAGAACGGACGAGGTTGCACCCCGCTGACTGGACCTCTATGCCGTATCGGGACGAATTGAAAGGCACGTCTCGCCCCGTCTCGTGTATACAGGATGGGACATGTCACGCTGGATCTCCAATGCTTTCGAGTCTCTCATGTGGCCCGAGTTTCCCGAGCGATCTCACCGAGCCGAATTGATCGATGACCTCGACCACGACCCCGAGACGCTTCGTGTGACGATCGAGGCCGTCGAACGGGTCAACCGCTGCTGCGGCGGCATCCAGACGAGCTTACGGGGGCTCGAGTCACTGATGTCGCCCGGTACACGCCAGCTCTCCATCCTCGACGTCGGCACGGGCAACGGCGCGCTCCCGGCGGAATTCGTCCAGTGGGGGCGAGCGCGAGATATCGACGTCGAGGCCCACGGAATCGACCTGATCGGGTCTTCTATCGACGAGGCCACCCGCCGTCATCGAGACGTCGAGGGGCTGACCTTCGCACGCCGCGATCTCTTCAAACTCGACGGCGAAGACCGTTACGATATTGTGCACGCCTCGCTACTTTTGCATCATTTCTTCGAGGGCGACGAGGTCGATTGCCTCCGTCAGATGGCCCGATTGAGCCGAGTCGGCATCGTTGTCAACGACCTCCATCGCCATCCACTCCACTATCTCGGCGCCCAGTGCCTCATCCCAATGGTGACGCGCGACCGACTCGCCCGCCACGATGGCCCCATCTCGGTCTCGCGGGGCTTCACTCGACCGGAACTCCGCGAACGTGCCCGGAGAGCCGGGCTCGACCACGTCTCCATCGCCTGGCGTCCCCCGTTTCGGTGGTTGTTGGTCGCTCCCACTGGATGACACGGGTGACGACGTTCGAAGTGACTGATGCCTTGCTTCGAGAAGAGACCCGCCGTTTCAACCGATTCGATGGCCCCTCGGACGAAACGGGCGACGAGACTCGAACCATGGGTACCTTTAGTCAATCGAGACTGCCCGTTTCGATCGCCTCGAATAAAGACCGACGCTCATTCCATGCCACGACGCCATTCAGTCCACGTCGATATACACGCTCCCCGATCTCGTCCCCCCGGCGTGCTCATGCGCGTCACCCGTCGCAAACCGGCCAATCGTTCGAGAGAGGCAACCGCACCGCGCAACGCGACCCGAGACGAATTCCTTCTACGCACATGACAGCTCGCCGTTACCTCCCTCGTCTATGATCGTCGGCAGTGACGACGGGTGTGTTGCGTCATCGGGCGCACACGAGGAACGATCGGGAGGACACCGCACGGGCGTTCCGTGATTGAGATGAATCGAGCCGGAGGATCGTTGTGTCGATGTGAACACCCGACCTCGCCAGTTCATCCAAAGAGAGCGAATGTCGAACGTCTGGCATCTCCCGCTCGATTGAATTATCCTGCCAGACGACACGATTCGACCCGACTACGGAGAGGACCATGTTCGAGAACATTCACATCCGCCCCGACGAGGAGGGCGCTCGCGTCGCGTTACACGATCTCGAGGCCGAGATCATGGAACTCGTCTGGAGTGACGAGCGCGACGAACTGGACGTCGGCGAAATGCAAACCCTGCTCAACGAGGAGCGCGATCTCGCCTACACGACCGTGATGACGACGATGAAGCGCCTCTTCGACAAGGATCTGCTCGACCGCCACAAGGAGGGGCGCAAGTACGTCTACACGCCCGAGATGAGCCGAAGCGACTTTTATGCCGAGGTCGCCGTCGAAGTCATGAAGAGCCTCCCGGACTCCGGGCGTCGGGCCGCCATGTCGGCGCTGATCGGGGACATCACCGAGGCCGATGCCGGCACACTCGAACGATTGGAGTCGCTGATCGAGACGCGCAAGCGCGATCTGGAGGAGTGATGTCGTCACTACACGCTTTTCTGGGAGCGGCCTGGACGTACCTCGCGGTCGCAGGGCTGGCGACGTTTGCTGCCAAGTGGTGGCTCCGCCGCCAGCTCGAGGCCATTGACACCCCCGAGGCCTTCGAGACGCCCGGCGTCTTTTTGGCGCTGGTCTCGACGTCGCTCGTGCCCTTCGTGTGGCTGTTATCCGCTGCCATTCATTCGAGTGGCTACGGAGAGTGGGCCGCCGAGTGCTGTCGATGGGTCAGTCTCCAGGGACCATCCTGGCAGCAGTTCGTCTTCATCGGCGGGGCGCTCGGGTTGATCGGGAGTCAGTGCGTCTCGATGTATCGACGCTGGCAACGTCGCCACGGCTCTCACGACTCTGCCGACGATTTGGCCCGGCGCGCTCGCTCGACCATTCGCGAGCTGGCCTCGACGACGCCCGTCATCGAGTCTCATCTCTCCTCGATCCGCGTCGTCCAGTGCCCTGATCACATTTGTGCCGTCCGCGGCTTCGTCGAGCCTCGCCTCGAGATTTCAGCCTCTCTCGTCCACGAGCTCGACCGTCCTGCGCTCCGGGCCGCTCTCCTCCATGAAATCGCCCATCTGCACCACGGCGATTCGCTGCGTACGGCCGTCTCGCTGTTTGCCGACATCCTCAATCCCTTTTCGCGGTGGCTCGGCCGAGAACGCCGGGCCTGGCAGTTCGCGCGAGAGATTCGCTGCGACCGCCGCGCCCTCGACTACGGTATCAAACCCGTCCACCTCGCCGACGCCCTCGTCACGGCGGCCCGCACCCGAGCCGACGCCCCGTCTCGTGACTCCGAACTCTGCCATCTCTGTGGGGATGGCAGCCGCGCGCTGGAGACGCGTGTCGAGCTGTTGTTGTTCGACGCTCACGAGCCCCTCGAGGCCGATGCCCCTTCTCGCGATCTTGTCTATCTATCGGGGGCGCTCCTCGCCGCGTCGCTGCTTCCCCACATCGTCGATGGTTTGCTCCTTGAATGCCACTGCTGGATCGAGTGGATGCTGGCGTAAACGAAGGCGATTCGTCAATTGCGCCATCTTCGTAATCGGCAACGGGAGAGTCCATGACTATCGTGGCGGTAACTGCACTGGCTCACTTCGTCATCCCCATCGGATTGGCCGTGTATTTCTGGGGGCAATCCGGAGACAAGACAAAACTACAGTGGGGGTTGGAACAGGGGTTTCTTCTGTGCTTCACTGTATTCATCGCGTGGTACGGGGCGGGCTGGATGATGTTCGGCCTTTACACGCGCTGGGCCGTGTTGGCGATCGTGGTCGGACTCGGAGCAGCAGGGCTGTCGACATTCGCCGATAGACCGAACATACCCGATGTCGCGCTTTCCTCCTGGAGGGCATGGCTCGGGGTGCTCGTGTCGGGCGTCATACTCGTCGCCATGGGACTTTCGTTGTTCGGCATCGTCACTCGCTCTGAGCCGAGCGACCCGGTAACACTCGATGCTCCCCTCGAATCCGGGACGTTTGCGATCAACCAGGGCGGTAGCAACCCGGCCCTCAACCACCATTACTCGGTTTCGGCCCAGCGTCATGCCCTAGATGTCGTCGCTCTCAACAAATGGGGCACGCGCGCCAGCGGTTTCCTCCCGTCCGACCTGTCGCGCTACGAGATCTTTGGGGCACCCGTCTCGGCTCCCTGCTCGGGCGACGTCCTGAAAGCGAGACGCGATCAACCCGATCTGACGCCTCCCGAACGAGATACTCGCCAGATTCTCGGCAACTACGCCGCAATTGCCTGCCACGAGCAGAGTGTCACTCTAGTGTTGGCCCATCTCCGGCAGGGAAGTCTGCAAGTCGAACCCGGCGACCGGGTCGAACGTGGCCAGCGGATCGGCCGAGTTGGTAATTCCGGCAATACTACCGAACCCCATCTCCACGTCCACGCCGTCGACGGTCAGGTTGAAAACAAAGCGCGCCTCACTTCCAAAGGCACGAGCGTCCCGATGCAATTCGAGCGGCTCGACTTTCCACTCGCCCGGAACGACACGTTTCGTCTGGAGTAACTCCCGGCGCCCAACATGCGCCCAATGTGTTTCCGGGAATGGGCCCTATTTGACTACTACTATAGATAGTAGTAATGAATTCCTTGGTGCAGTGGACGGGTCGACTTCTTTTTTTGTTCACCCTCCGCGATTTCTACTATCGACAGTAGTAACATGACTCAGCGACGCAACATGTCGACGCACTCGACGTGGGTGACACTCGCAGGGATGACGGTGGGACTGGGGATCGCGATCGGAGCGACGTCCGCGTGGGCTCAGGCATCGTCCGGGTCCCGGGCTAGCTCATCGGAGACCGAAGAAGTAGCATCCTCCAGGCACGAACATACGGACGGAGCGAGCGACCTGTTCGAACGCTCCGAGACTCTCGACCTCAAAGACGTGCTGAACGACGATACGGAGGTCAAAGAGGTCGCGTGGCCCGAGCTTATGGAGGTGGCACGCGAGCGGGCTCCCCGTATTCGAGAGGCACGCTCCGAGCTCGAACGCGGCGAGGCTCGCCTCGAGGGCGCCGAAATTCTGCTTCCATATGAGCCGCGCATCCGGTCCGGTGTCGAGCGGTTTCCCTTCGGCGAATTCAGCTTCGGCGAGGCCCGAGTCGGGCTCACCCAGCGGTTTCAGATCGGGGGCGAGCGCGGCAAACGGATCGAGGCGGCCCGAGCGTTTCGCCGGACCCTTCGAGAGCGGCTCGACGAGGCTCGCTGGCGAGTCCACGCCGAGCTCCATCGCTTTTACAATCTCGCGCTCGTCGACCGGAAGCGCCTCCGGCTGGCCGTGGACGTGTGCAACTTCGCCGAACGGCTCGTCGACATCGCCCGCCAGCGCGTCGACGGGGGAGCGGCGCCCGAGATGGCTCGCCACGTCGCAGACGCGGAGCTGGCCCGAGCTCGACAGCAACTGATCGAGGCCCGAAGTCGGTTCGTCTCGAGGCTGCACGAACTTCGAGATACCTCGGGTTGGAAACGCGAAGCCCTCCCACTTCCCGCATCGTCGCTGCCCAAGGTGCGCTCGCCCGAGAGCCTCGACACACTACTGGAGCAAGCTCGTCAACACTACCCCCCCGTCAAGACGCAGCGCCGGGCCCTCGACGCTGCACAGGCCGAACACGACCTCGCTCATCGGCGCGTGTGGCCCGATCCGACGCTGGGTCTCTTCTACAAACGCAACGCTCCTCGGTCGCGCGACGCCACCAACGGGATGATCGCCCAAGTCGCGCTCCCGATCCCCCTCTGGAACCGCAACCGAGCCGAGCGCGAGGCGACCGAGGCCGAAGTCAGTATCGCTCGGACGAAACTTCGCACGCTGCTCCAGCGGCTCGAGCCCCGGCTCGAGGACACTATCCAGGACGTCACGTCGGCGGCGGAGCGGGTCGAGGTCTATCGAGATGAACTTCTCCCCGCCTTTCGACGCCAGTTGAGCTCACTCGAGACCGGCTACAAGGAGGGGCAATTCGACATCACCGAGGTGACGGTCGCGCGCGAACAACTGCTCGAGAATCAGCGGCGCGCACTGCAGGCCCGAGAAGCATACGTTCGAGCCGCCGGGAAGCTGGAGACGCTTCTCGGTCGCGAATTCTGGCGAGACTCCTTCGACTCTTCAACTCAGGGAGACGTTCGATGATCTGCCCAGCTCCCCGTCGTCCATCTATCTGGCTCCTCACGGGAGTCTTGCTCTCAATCGGTGCCTGTACGTCCACCTCCTCCGAGGAAGCGACGGCTTCGGAGGGATCTCCCTCTGGTTCCAAGCCCGGGGAACACAAGAAACACTCTGAACACGAGGGAGAGGAACACGCCGAGCACAAAGAAAAACACGGTGACAAAACACAACACGAAAGACATGACGAGCAGGCAGGGAAGCACGACAAACATGGCGACGAGGGGCACGACAAACACGGCGACGAGGGGAGTGGCGAGCATGGCGATCATGGAGGGGGGCATGGAGACAATCGAGCCATCCAGCTCACCGAAAAAGCCCTCGAACGCTACGGCATCCAGACCGAGAAGGCCGAGCGCGGGCGGCTCGAGGATCGAGTCTCGGCGCCCGCGAAAGTCCAGTTTGTGCCCTCGCAGAAGGCTCACGTCAGCCCGCTCGTGGCGGGTCGCATCTCCGAGCTGAACGCAACGGTGGGCGATCGCGTCGAGAGAGGGGACCAACTCGCCGTGCTGCGGAGCGTCGAACTCGGCGAGGCGCGTGCCGCCGTGGACGAAGCTCAAGCCCAGTTCGACATCGCCGAGACCAACTTCGAGCGCGTCGAACGTCTCCGCGACAAGGGCATCGTCTCCGAGCAGAAGTTGTTGAAGGCCAAACAGACGCGAGCCGAGGCTCGAGCGCGACTGAAATCGGCGCGGTCGACCCTCGAGACCTTCGGCGTTGGCGGGGGGCAGGGCCCGTTTTATGGGCTTCAAAGCGAACTCGAGGGACGAGTCATCAAACAGCGCGCCTCCGAGGGCGAGACCAAGAAGCCCGGCGAGTCGCTCTTCGTCGTCGCCGACCGCTCACCGGTCTGGGTGATCGGCACCGTCTTCGAACGAGACATCAACAAGGTCGAACCCGGTATGAAGGCGACGGTGACGATGCAGTCTCACCCGTCGCGAGAGTGGCAGGGCACGGTCGACTGGGTGGCCGACCAGGTCGACGACAAGACGCGCAACCTGGAGGTTCGAGTCGAGTTGCCCAATGAGGACGGGAGTCTCAAACCCGGCATGTTCGGCACGGTCCACCTGGAAGCCCAGCGCCAGGGCGAGATGGCCCTCGTGCCGGTCGGCGCCGTCCAGAAGGCCCACGGCCAGCAGATGGTCTTCGTGCCGACGGACGCGCCGAGGACGTTCCGGGGCGTACCTGTCGAGACGGGAGACGAATCGAAGGGGCTCGTCGAGATTCGCTCCGGCCTCGAGCCCGGCGACATGTACGTGACGAAGGGAGCATTCGATCTGAGAGCGACGATGACGGCGGCCAGCCGAAGTGGGGGGCATCACCACTGATGGATGCTCACCTCTCGCTTCATTCGAGACAACCACTCATTTCAGTCCAGCTTCGAGTCATACGATGATCAACCGACTCATCGACGCTGCTCTCGACAATCGACTGCTGGTCATCGTCTTCGTCGTCGGCCTCGTCGGCGCCGGCTACTGGACCTATCGCGAGGTGCCGGTCGACTCGTATCCAGACGCCTCGCCGACGGTTATCCAGATCTTCACCGTCAGTCCGGGCCTGTCGCCGGTCGACGTCGAAAAACAGATCAGCTACCCGATCGAGAGGGCGATGTACGGCATCCCCAACCTCGATCGGGTCCAGAGCACGTCGGTCTTCGGCCTCTCGCGCGTCAACGTCTACTTCGAGGATGGGACGGACTATTTCTTCGCCCGCCGACTCGTCAACGAGCGGCTCGCCGAAGCGCGCGAGCGCGTCCCGACCGGACTGGGCGAGCCCGGCCTCGGCCCGATGACGACGGGGCTCGGGCGGGTCTTGATGTATGAAGTCAAAAACAAGGAGAGCGCCGATCACTCGCTCATGGAGCGACGCACCGCCCAGGACTGGATCGTCAAGCCCATCTTGAGCACGACCAAGGGGGTGACGGCGGTGCTCTCGGTGGGGGGATACAAACGGCAGTTCCAGATTCAGCTCGATCGCCTGCAGATGCTCGCCCGAGGTCTGACGGCGCGAGACATCCGCAAGGCAATCATGGCGAACAACACAAACGTCGGCGGCTCCTTCGTCGAACGCGGGGGTGAGGAGTACATCGTCCGGGGCTTCGGCTGGGTCAGCCCCGGCCAGCAGGGGCTCGAAGACATCCGCCACACCGTCATCGAAGAAGACGAAGGGACGCCCATCACCATCGGAGACGTCGCCGAGGTCGAATTCGGGCGGGCCCTCCGCCGCGGAACACTGCTGTCGGCGGGGGATGAATCGGTCGGGGGCGTGGTGATGAAGCTTATCGACACCAACACCCAGCGCGTCCTCGACCGGCTCGACCAGAAGATCGCGGCCGCCCAGCAGGCCCTCCCCGACGGCATGGAGCTGGACGTCTTCTATTCGCAGGGCAAACTCATCCAGAAGGCGACCGGCACGGTGCTGGATGCTCTGCTGATCGGGGCCATACTCGTACTGCTATCGCTCTATCTCTTCCTCGGCAACCTCCGTTCGACGCTCATTGTCAGCTCCATTTTACCCCTGTCGGCGCTGGCCGCCTTCATCGGCATGTGGGCCGTCGGATTGACGGCCAACCTCATGAGTCTCGGCGGGCTCGCCATCGGCATCGGGATGCTCGTCGACGGGGCGGTCGTGGTCGTCGAGAACGTCATCCGACACATCGAGGACGAACCCGAGGACTCGGACCGTTCGATCGTCACCATCGTCGGCAACGCCACCCGCGAGGTCGGCCGCCCCGTGGTCTTTTCGGTCAGCATCATCGTCATCGTCTTCCTCCCGCTCTTTACCCTCCAGGGCGTCGAGGGGAAGATGTTCTCGCCGATGGCCTACACGATCTCGTTCGCCCTCCTCGGGGCCATGATCCTGGCGCTGACGATGATTCCGGTCGTCTCGAGTCTGCTCTTTTCGGCCGACGAGGGCGAGGGCGAGCCGCGCATCGTCACGTGGATGAAGTCGGCGTACACGCCCGTGGTCCAGGGCGCCATCACCCACCGTAAAAAAGTGTTCGCCGTCGCCATCGCCGCCTTTGTCGGCAGCCTCGGGCTCTTCCCGTTCCTCGGCGCCGAGTTCATGCCCACGCTCCGGGAGGGGACGTTTCAAATTCGCTCCGTCCTGCCGCCGGGGGCCAACCTGAAGAGCGGCATCGAGTACGGCGACCGCATGAGCGACGTGCTCGACGACTTCCCGGAGGTCACCGAGACCCACACGCGAGTGGGCCGTGCCGAGGTCGGGGGCGACCCCGAGCCGGTCAACGTCGTCGCCGCCATCGTCAGTCTGAAGCCACTCGGCGAGTGGGAATCGGGCCGAACCTACGAGGAACTGCAGTCCGCCGTGGCGAAGAAGCTCAACGAGCAGTTGCCGGCGCTGAAGTTCAACATCTCTCAGCCCATTCAGATCCGAACTGATCGGCTGTTGAGCGGCATCCGTGCCGAAATTGCGATCAGTATCTTCGGCGAGGATCTGGACGAGCTGAAATCGCTCGGCCAGGAGATCGTGGGATTGACGCGAGAGGTCGAGGGGGCTGTCGACGTCCGGACCCAGCAGCAAGGTGGTAAAAACCAGATCCTCGTGCGGCCCGATCGGCAAAAGCTCGCTCGACTCGGCATCTCGATCGATCAGTTCATGAGTAATATCGAGACGGGGATCGGCGGCTCCAAGGCGGGTCAAGTCTTCGAAGGCACTCGACGCTTCGACATCTTCGTGCGGCTGAAAGAATCCCAGCGCAACCGGATCGAACAGATCCGCGATCTCCCGATTCGCACCAGCGACGGTAAACTCGTCCCCGTCTCCCAGATCGCCGACGTCAAAGTCTACCAGGGTCCCAAAATGATCTCGCGCAACAAGGCGAGTCGACGCCTCTACGTTCAGCTCAACGTCCGGGGGCGCGACATGGGAGGCGTCGTCCAGGACATCCAGCAGAAGGTCGACGATCAGGTCGATTTCCCGGCCGGATACTGGGTCGAGTACGGCGGTCAGTTCGAAAACCAGCGGCGGGCCATGAAACGGCTGGCGATCGTCGTGCCGGTCACGATGGCGCTGATCTTTTTGATGCTGTTTTCAGCCTTCGGCCAGCTGCGGTACGCGACGCTCATCTTCATGAACGTCCCCTTCGCCACCATCGGGGGACTGGTGGCGCTCTGGAGCATGGGACTCTACCTGTCGGTACCGGCGGCGGTCGGATTCATCGCAATCTTCGGGATTGCCGTCCTCAACGGAAACGTGTTGGTCGAATACATCAACCAGCTTCGCGAGCGCGGACACGACCTCGAGGAGGCCATCGTCGAGGGGGCGCGACGCCGACTGCGACCCGTCCTGATGACGGCGGCGACGACCATCGGCGGACTGGTGCCGCTGCTTTTGGCCAACGAGATCGGCTCGAACGTCCAGCGCCCCTTGGCGTCGGTCGTCGTCGGGGGACTGTTTACCTCGACGGCGCTGACCCTGATCGTCTTGCCGGCGATGTACCGATGGATGGGGGAGTGGTTCGACGACGAATTGGTGGAGACGTGAACTCGTCTTGAGCCCCGACTTGCTTTCAGTCCTCTCCACCAGTCGAGCCAGCGAGTACGTCACGTTTGTCTCCGACATCTATGACGTAGCTCGAGTACAAACGGGAACACACAGACCCGAAGAAGACGAATGAAATGATCGAGTGACGTCGACTGTCGCCTTACTCCTCCCAACAAGGAGTCGGTCGGCGACTTGCCAGCAGGGATGCTCACATCAAAGATGCACAGGGGCGCTCCGTATGAGGAGTTGAGTTCATAAGATGAGACGCCTCTCGGAGCGCCGGCGTCCTCACCGGCATATGGAGCGAATCATTCCATTCCCCGAATAAAATTTTTCCCAGTAGGCCATCTGACAGACATCCCCGAGGAGCCCCACCATGACCGCCGGACACGGACACGCTCACGGCCACGACCATGGAGATGGCGCTCACGTCCGCGACCCCGAGACGCGGGATGCCAACGAACGACGCCTGATCGTGACGCTCGTCCTCGTCACTCTATACATGGTGGCCGAGTTCGTCGGCGGCTGGCTCTCCAATTCGCTGGCCCTGCTGGCCGACGCCGGCCACATGCTCTCGGATGCCGCCTCGCTGGGGCTGTCGTTGTTTGCCCTCTGGATCGCCCGCAAGCCCCC
>JAQCND010000327.1 GCA_028274765.1 Bradymonadaceae bacterium | reverse complement strand
GAGGGGGGAGCGTAGTACACGTATGGGCCTTGACAGCCGCGCCCACATAGGAGGGCGATCGCATAAGGAATGCCTCACTGCGAGCGTGAGCCGGCAAGGATGCCGGCGCTCCGAAGCCGGGCCTTCCGGATCTGACTCGATATCGGTTCGGAGCGCCAGCATCCCTGCTGGCACGTGGCTTTCGCGACGCCCTGGCGGGAGGATGGAGGTGGCATGACACGGACCGAACCGTGAATGTGTGGCTTATACCTCTAATGCGATCGCCCTGCTCAGCCCCGAGGTGGCCATTGACGGGGTTCGAGTCACTCTGATATCTTTATATGCGCCACTTGCGAGGACGATCGGAGTCGAGAGGATTGAGATTGTTCAGATCGCTCCCATCTCGTGTCCGTTCCGTCCTCACATCACGACTCGAGTCGATTCATCGCCATCTCGAGAGGGAATGTACCATGCGACGTTTGATCATGCTCATCGCCGGTATCGCCGTGCTCTTGCTGTCGGCTCCCGCCGTCGCTCAGGACAATCAGGGAGGTGGAGGGGGCGACGGAGGCGGCGATGAAAAATCGAAATTTTACGACTTCGGAGACATGGTCGTCGACGGAGAGCTCCAAACCCCGGAAGTCCAGCGAACCGAAGCGAGAGGTCAGGCGAAGTTCGAGCGCCTGCTCGATCTCAAAAAGAGCTTCCTGTCGAAGGTGCAAGAATCGACCGAAGAGGAAGCACTCGAGTGAGCTCGACCTCGGGTTCCCCTTCGCCGACACCCTGGGGAGATGGAGAGAGCGCGAGCCCCCTCGAGGTCGACGACTCGGAGTCCCGTAATTGATTCGAAGATGCGTTCGGTCAGTCGGTAGACGAGGACGAATCATATGAAGATCCACTGCGATACGTGTGGTGCTAAATACTCCATCGCCGATGACAAGGTAGAGGGTAAAGTCTTCAAAATTCGCTGCAAGGAATGCAGCGACGTCATCGTCGTCAAAGGGGAACAAGACGAACGAACCCGAGACATGAACGAGGAACACGACGTGTACGGGGACGACTACGACGATTCGAGCGACGACTCCGAGTGGTACGCCGTCATTGACGGCGAACAGGTCGGGCCGGTGACGGCTCGGGAGATCGAGGGTTACATCGACGAGGGAGTCCTCGAGGCCGATTCCTACGTCTGGCGAGAGGGACTCGGCGACTGGGAGCCCCTCGACGAACTCGATCCCTTCGCGGGGACGTTCGGAGGCAGTGGCGGCGCGGAGACGGCGGCGCCCGACGAACAAACGATGGTCGCCGACAATCCCAGGACCGACGACGAGGGGGACTTCGACATCGAGAGTGCAGCGCCGGCTCAACAGGACCAAGACCCCAACGACGAGGCTCAAACGGTCGTCACCGAGCCCGGCGAATTCGGGCCGGGGATCGGGGGAGGCGGCGGCCAAGAGGGCGAACTTCTCGCGGCCGAGGGCGGCAGAGGCGACGACGCACTCCGAGACGATCTCGCTGAAGAGGCGACCGACGCCCCGGCGGACGCCGAGTCAGAGCAGGATTCCCCCCATGTCTTCGACGACGGAACCGGGGGGGCGCCACCGGATAGCGCCGGACAGCCAGGAGGCATGGCTCCTCAACAAGACAGGACGCATCAGCCCCAGGAAGGTGAAGGCAGTCAGCAGGGAGCCCCTCGGCAGAGTGGCGTCGAGAGTGGCTCTCACAGTACCGTCGAGAGTGGCTCCCACAGCACGGCTGGCGCCTCTTCGCCGGGCGGGGCCGACCCCGTAGCTGCCAGCGGAGCCCCTCAGGAGGAGGCTCCGACCTCCGAATTCGACTACGGAGATGCCCAGGACGTCGTGTCGGGCACCGATCTCGACGAAGACGATCCCGCCGACGACCCCGCATCACGTGACTCGGGAGGCGCGAGCTTCGAGAGCTTCTCGGGCGAATCGGGGACGGCGGATGCCGCCGGGGCCTCTTCGGGTGCTTCCGCTACCTCTTCCCCATCGGACGGAGGAGGAGGTCAAGTCTCGGCCAACGACATGGTCGAGGAGCGCAACGAAAACTCCGTCCTCTTCAGCCTCGACAGCGCCGACGACATGTCCTCTCAGCAGGGAGGCGGTGGCAGTACGGCCGGAGGCAGTGGAGGCGGACTCGACTCCGAAGGGTCCGGAAATCCATCGGCCGGGGCGGCCGGAGAGGGGGGCGAAGGCAAACCCGAGGGCTCGGGACTGATCGACATCCAGTCGCTGGCCTCGACACACGCGGCGATGAAATCCGATGGAGACGAGGGCGGTCGAGAGAGTGGAGCCCCATCGCCCGCATCGGGAGGCGGCGGAGGCGAATCCGCCTCACAGGACGTCTCACCCGCCCAGCCGACCTCGAACAACGTCCCCAATCTCAGCCCGAGCGGCAGTCGCCGCAACAGCCGATGGCTCATCGCTGCCGTCGTGTTCGGCGCGCTGGCCCTTCTGGCCGTGGTCGGCATCGGAGGGTATGTCTTGGTGTATCAAGACGGGCCCCAGACAAAGACCAAAACCATTGTCCAGAACCAGAAGACGTCCGGCGAGGGCGAATCCGGAGACGAATCATCCGCAACGGGGAGCGCCTCCGACGACGAAAAAGGATCTGAAGACAAGCCCGACGAGGAGGACAAACGAGCCGCCTCCGATCAAAAAGACGACTCCGACCCGAACGACTCGAACAACGAGGATTCCCGAGGGGACGATACCAAGAAGGCCGACAACGAGGAGTCGGATTCGAACAACGATTCGGAGCCCAAGCAGGCCGAGTCGTCGGATGACGAGGAGGGGTCGCGGGAGCGCATGGCCCGCAACGACCGAGGGGGCAGCGAATCGGACGACAGCCAACGGGCCGGAGCCGCCGATCGCACCGGGGGCGGACGCGAACAGGCCCAACCGACCACGACCAATCGCGAGACAAACAACAATTCCAACGACAGTCAGAATGACGAGGGGCTCGACAGTCTCCTGAACAACGTCGGTGACGACAAAGGCGGAGGGTCGGAAGCCTCGGCGAATCAGCAGGAGTCGTCGGAACCGTCCGGCGGCGGTGGGGGCGGACCCAACCTGCCGGAGAAGCCAACTCGAAGCATGGTCAAGAACACGATCGCCAAATATCAGGGTCGGATCGATCGATGTGCTAGCGAATCCAACCGCGACAACCTCTCGGGTTCGGTGTTCATCAAATTCCGCATCCAGCCCTCCGGAGAAGTCAGCACGGCGGCCGTTCGCACCGCCAAGTTCAAGGGCACCGACGTCGGCAACTGCACCCAGCGCGTCGTCAAAAGCATGAGCTTCCCGCGCACCCAGAATGGCATGCCGGTCAAATTCCCCTTCTCCATCGAGTAACGGTTGTCGACGATCTGGCCCAACGAACCGGCCCTCTCGCACCGTCGAGTTGGGGTGAGACGACGAGCCAATCCCGAATCAAATCGGACTCACCCTCCTGATGACGTAGCTCGAGCGCGACGCTGGCATGGCGAGTAGATTTGCTTCGATCGAGACTGCGTTTCAGAACGTCAGCAACGGGGGTTAGCCTCTCCGACGACTAACATGGCAGTACGACCATCTGGAGCATCGGCTCCCAGCCGGCCTGATCGGAGAGGCAAAAGGGTTGGCAATAAGCTCTAAGAATGCGTTTCAGAACCCCGATACTGAGCCTGGAGTGCCGACGGCTCGCCGGCTTGGGCCGGAGAGCAACCAGGTTTTGAAACCAACTCTGAGAAAATGAGAGGCCTCGTTGAGCGTCCGTTGCCCGTCGCCGCCGAAGAGACCGACACGCTTGCTGCACATCCGAGACATCGAGCGCGACGGTCACGTCGACTCGGACTTCAGGAGTCGCTCGAGGCGCTCCTTCTCCATGCGCACTCCAATGTTGGAATCGTTGGCCACCGAGACCCGTCCCGGTGGAAATCCCTTGGGTTTGTCGACGTGTTTGGCCCGCGTATACATGATGTCGACTCCCGTATCGTTCTGGCCCTGGGAGAAATGAGCAGCCAGCGTGGCGGCATCGAGTAGATCTTCGCTCGAGGGGCCATCTTCGTCCTTTCGCATCCGCAACACTACATGTGCGCCCGGCCAGTCGCGGGCGTGGAGCCAGAGATCTCGCCCCCGGGCTACTCGTACGGTCAGCGTGTCGTTGGACTCGGCCCCTCGTCCTACCAGAATCGCCTTGCCGCTCGTCGCCTCGAAGGTGCGATAGGGGCGATTCGGCTCGTGATCCGACCGATCGTCGTTCGAACTCTCCCGATGGTCTCGAGGTTCGAGCACGTCCTCGTCCTCGAGCTGCTTGCGCCACGCCTCCAGTCCCTCTTGCGACGTCTCGACATCGCCGGTTTGGAGGGCCTCGAGGGCGGACCGGGCGTGGTCCCGGAGATCGATGGACTCGAGCAGTCGAGACTCCACCATGTCTCGGGCATTCTCGTACCGATCGGCCTCGTGGTAGTAGTGTTCGATGTTCTCCTGGAGCGTTTGGGCGGGATCGAGCGGGATCTCGACCTCCTCCATGTCGTCGCTGTAGAAGTCGCGGACGCGGACCGATTCGCTCCCCTTGTCGACCTCTCCGTACGCCGACTGCAGCAATTCCGCCCACTTGCGATAGGTCTCGGCCTCCTCGATTTGCTCGAGATCCCCTTCGATGTGCGAAATGCGGCGCTCGAGTCGCTCGACCCGTCGCTCGAGCCGAGATTCGAGCTCGTCCTGGAGCTGTTCGGTCCGGCGCTCGCGTTCCAGCCGGTGGTAGGCGTCGGCGATGCGGGCCGAACGCGGCCCCGGCTGGGGAGCGAGTGACTCGAGGTCCCATCGCACCTCCGAGCCGACGTCTCGGTCGGGCGGTGGCGGCGGAGGGGTCCAGGTATCTCCCCGCTGGAACTCGCGTCCCGCGATCGCCTCCGAAGTTTGTCGGCCGAGAATCGTATCCGAGTCGTCGAGCAACAGGACGTTGCCCACGCGATTGGCCAATTCCATGACCAGCGCTCCCCCTCGAGGCTCGGGGACATGCTCCGACGTCTCCCCGTCTCGCGCCGAGCTCGGCGGAGACACCCGGAACCCCAGGCGCACGATACGATCGCCTCGTACCTGTTCGATCTCCTCCAGCGAGGCACCGTGGAGCCACTTGCGCAGGAGCATCGTGAAGTCGGTCGGCTTCGCGGGCTGGGCGGGAGGATCGGCGACGAGATGGAGGCGAGTCATCCCGGTCCGCGTCGAGACGAGTAGATAGTGCGTCCGACCGGGGACGCGAAACCGGAGGATTTGCGTGCGTTTGTCGACCTCGCGCACTTTTTGAAGGGTCGCGCCCTGCTCGACGATCGGTCGGAGTGCCTCGACGACGAGCCCGATTTCAGCCTGTGACAGCGCCATGAATCTCGTAGAAAAGGTTGTGTTCGACGGTTGGAGCCGTACCCTGTGTGAGCGGCAAGCTCGGGGGTCGGCCCTCGACTCTTGGATTCAGAATGTTCAACAACGACGACGGACTCGATCATGCGATATCGTGTCGGCACGTGGATACTGGCCCTGACGCTTTCGCTCGCCGTCGTGCCCGTTGGAGCATGCGCCCCGGTGGAGGGCGAGGAGGACGAGGTCAAGGACGCCGAATGGCACTACAAAATGGGGAAGGGATATTTCGAGAATCATCGCATCCATCTGGCTATCCGAGAGTTGCGCAAGGCTCTGGAGATGGATCCCAAGATGGCCGAAGCCCACTTCATTCTCGGATTCATCTACTCGGGTCGCAAGAAGTACGAGCGGTCGATCGATCACTACAAGAAAGCGATCAACCTCAAGTCGAACTTTCATTCGGCCCGCAACAATCTCGGCTCGGTCTATCTCGACCTCAATCGCTGGAAAAAAGCAGCAAAGGTCTTCGAGACACTCCTCGAGTCGCCCACGTACCCGACCCCGGAACTGGCGCACAACAATCTGGGATGGGCCCACTACAATCTCGACAACTATTCGAAGGCGCTGAAGCATCTCGAAATGGCCGTCTTTTTGAAGCCCCGCATGTGCCTGGCCTACAACAATCTCGGATTGACCCACCAGGCTATCGGCCATCAATCGAAGGCGCGTAAACAGTATCGCAGTGCCATTCGCAAGTGCCCGGACAACTACGCCGAACCTCACTTCAACCTCGCCAAGATGCTCCAGGATCGAGGAGACATGGCGAAGGCCCAAAAACACTTCAAGCGATGTGTCGAGCTCAAGCCGGAGACCAATCTGGGCGAACGATGTCGCCAATATCTGCGGGTGCGACGGTGAGGGGAACGGGGGAGTCACTCCCCCTCGAAGCCCGAGCGGAGAGGACGACGAGGCGAGATTCGAGGGGCCTCGAGGAGAGTATTCGGGTGGAGAGCGCGTTCCCGCGAAGGACGACGGGGCGACTCGAGATCGTTACTGCGTCGAAGCTCGTTCGGTCTGGGGGCGCTCCTCGTCGTCGGATGCTTGCTGAGGAGAGGCTTCGTCGACGCCCTCGAGCACGCCTCCGAGATCGGGGAGCACGATGAGTTCGACGCGTCGGTTTTTGGCGCGTCCCGCCTCGTTGTCGTTGGACGCGATCTTTTCGTATTGGCCGAAGCCGGCGGCCGCGAGATTGACCGGATCGACACCGGCTTGCTGGAGGAGACTCAGAGCCGAGATGGCACGTTTAGTCGACAGCTCCCAGTTGCTGTCGAAATCGACGGCCTTGTCACTGATCGGGACGTTGTCGGTGTGTCCGCTCACGAAGACGTGACGATTCTCGACTCCCTGGAGCGCATCGGCCACTTCCTGGAGCGCACTCTCACCGCGCTGTGAAATCGTATACCGGCCGCTCTCGAACAGGACCTGATTGGGCATGCGTACGAGCATGAGGCCCTGCCGGAAGCTGATCTCGGCGTCACCCGCCGCGACGAGATCGGCGAGTTCTCCTTTCAGATTTTGATACAACTGCTCGCGTTCCTGGGCGAGCGACTCGGATTCTTCAACTCGCGCGTTCATCTCCTCCATTTTACCCTGGAGGGTCGACATCTTCTTTTCCATGTCGCTGCGAGTGGACTGGCACGCCGAGAGTTCCGACTGCATCTTCTCCATGGTGGCCGCTTGCTCCTGTTTTTTCTGCGAGGCGCAACCGGACCCGATCAGCAGACTCGTCAGTGCGAGGGCGAGGTATGTTTCAATCGATCGATGGTGCATAATCCTACTCCCGAACGTGGGGGCACGATGAAGCGCACGAATTCCGTCTCCTCGCAGTGATGAAACCGGAGAGGGATGGATTCGTTCAATCTCGAGTTCGTCGCGAGGCAGGGGGATGGTACAGCCACGGAGCCTCCAACGCGGACACACCAAGGGTATGTCCGCTGAACTTCTGAGGCGTCGTTGGTTCGAGTGCATATTCAAGAGATAACCACGCCCGCGCCCTGCACAAACCAAGTCCTCGAGTGAGCCGCCCGTCATATGACTGTCGTCGAGTTCTCTCGTACGTCCCGTCGTCTCCTCCTCAGAGTGCCTTTTTTGGGGCCCAGACGTCGCTCTCCACGATAAGTCTCGAATCACTCCCGTTCCGTGGTGCCCATCGACTCGGTCCCCCTTGCATTGCGGCGCGGGGGAGATTGACGTCTCGTCTCGAGACCGGTAGAGTGGAGCTGAATGAGTTACCATTCAGTCCCAAGGGACGAACCCATGAACGACCATCCCAGTTCCTCGACCCCCTCGCCGCGCGGCTGCTCGTTTCTGACCGAATCGGTCGGGAGCGAAGAGATCAAGACGCCCGAACAATTCACCGAAGAGCAGCGTATGTTTGCGGCCACTGTTCAGGACTTCATGGAGAGTGAAGTCTTCCCGGCGGTCGAACAGCTCGAGGAGAAGGATTTCGACAAGATGGTCGAGCTGCTCGACAAAGCAGCCGATCTGGGGATTTTGAAAGTCGACATCCCCGAGGAATACGGGGGGCTTCAGGTCGACAAGACCACGAGCATGATCGTCTCCGAGATCGTCTCACAGTACGCGAGCTTCTCGGTCACCTACGGGGCCCAGACCGGGATCGGGATGTTGCCCATCCTGTACTTCGGCACGCCCGAACAAAAAGAGAAGTGGCTGCCCAAGATCGGCAACGCCGAGCTGATCGCAGCCTACGCGCTGACCGAACCGGGAAGCGGCTCCGATGCGCTGGCGGCCAAGACGACCGCCGAGCCGACCGACGATGGCGAACATTACGTCATCAACGGCACGAAAATGTGGATCACCAACTCCGGGTTCGCCGACATTTTCACGGTGTTCTGTCAGGTCGAGGGTGACAAATTTACCGCCGTCCTCGTCGAAGCCGACCGCGACGGCGTCTCGACGGGCGCCGAAGAACAAAAGATGGGGCAGCACGGCTCCTCGACACGTCAAGTCACCTTCGACGACGTTAAAGTCCCCGCCGACAACATCATCGGCGACATCGGCAAGGGCCACAAAATTGCGTTCAACATCTTGAATATCGGCCGGTTCAAGCTGGGCGTCGGCGGACTCGGCAGCGGCAAACGCAATCTCGGGATCGCCGCCTCCTACGCCAACGAACGCGAGCAGTTCGACCAGCCGATCGGCGAATTCGGCGCCATTCGATCCAAACTGGCCGACATGGCGACCGAGCTCTATGCCCTAGAGTCGATGTGCTACCGGGTCGGCGGCTACATGGACCGAAGTCTGGATACCATCGAGGGCGATGCCTCCGATCGTCCCGACGAGGTTATGGAGACGATCGAAGAATTCGCCATCGAGGATTCGATCATCAAGGTCTACGGCTCCGAGGTCTCGGAGCACGTCATCGACGAGGCGGTCCAGATCCACGGAGGTTATGGCTACTCGGCGGAATACGAGGTGGAGCGGGCCTACCGAGACAACCGGGTGAGCCGCATCTACGAGGGGACCAACGAGATCAACCGCATGTTGATCCCGGGAATGATCCTCAAGCGCACGATGAAGGGGGATCTCCAGCTGTTCGAACTCATCGAGGACGTCGAGGCCGCCCTCAACGAACCGGAACGACCCGCTCCTCCGGGGCGCGAAGACGACCCGGAACTGGCCTTCGAGGTCTACATGTGCGATCGGGCCGGGAAGCTCGTGGTCTACACCATGAACCAGGCCATCCAGAAGCACATGGCGGATCTGCGCGAACAACAGGAGATCCTGCTCGGGCTCGCCGACATGCTGATCTCGCTGTACGCGATGGATTCGACGGTGACGCGGACGCTCCAGAACATCCGAGACTTCGGATTCGACGAGACCGAGCTGCAGCGGGCAGCTGCGCGCCTCCAGGCGACGCGTCATTTCCAGCAAATCCGCGAGTGGGCCGAAAATCTGCTGAGCCACCTCGCCGCCGACGATCGTGAGAAACTCACTTCCCATTTCGAGGTGCTCGATCAGTTGTACTTCCGGCCGCGCGTCGACCAGATCGGGCTCCAGCGCACCATCGCCGATGCCGTCTCGGCCCGCGAGGAGTATCCGCTGGTTCTGTCGTCGTAAGCGCTATCGCGAAATGCACGTCGCCATCTGGCGACAATCGACGTTGCACATCTGTTGACACGACTCGAGCGTGCAGGTCCCGGAGCCTCGACATTGCAGCGTGCAGTTGTCGCCCGGGCATCGCAGCGTACACGACTCCGATCCCGTACACGTCGCCCCACACGATCCCTGGGGACAGGCGAATTCGCAGTCGGTCTCGCCCGAACAGCGGAACTGGCAATCCTCGCCTCGACATCTCCACTGACACGAGCTCGCATTGGAATCGCACTCACACGTCTCGCCGGCCCGGCACAGGCGAATCTCGTCGCCCTCCTCCCCGCCTCCCGACGCCGGTATCCCACAGGCGCCCCCGCCCCAGACGAGTGCGATCAGTCCTCCCCACACGACGATGCGTCTCCAGTGAGGGGGCGTGTTGTCTCGCTCTTCGTATCGAGGTCTCCTCTCGTCAAACATGATCCATCAGTCGATTGGCAACGATGAGTCAAATCGCCTCGGGACGTCCCACTCCACGGAACTTCGAGTGGCACGCCCGATCGAATCCGCGTGTCGGCATCAGCGACCGCGAAAGAAAGCCTCCTCGACCGCTCGGCGCGTCGGCCCCACTAGATTCGAACGGAAATTGTTCCACGACGCCCCACCTCGTGTCCATTCCGGCGCCTCGTCGGCCGAGACTTCGAACTCGGGATCGAAGACACCACCATCGACTGCGAATCGCTGGATCGCCCGATCGTTCCACGTCCATCGGATGCTCGAGGACGCGTCGTTCCCACTGCTGCCCCCCATCCGTTCGTCCTCGGGGGCGGGGACCCACCAGTTGATCTCCGAGTCGAGCGTGCGCCCGGGATCGAAGAAGACCGAGAGATCGAGGCGAGTCGTCGGCTCCGTCGTGGGAATGCGTGTCGACTCCCCGAGCGCACCGCGCAACGCGTCGAGCGTCTCCCGGAGATCGGTGGCATACTCGGGATTGACCTCCTCCCATCGGAGCGCCGTCTCGCGCTCCTGATTTTGGCCTCGGTCGATGGCGTCGACGAAGAAGGCGAGCGCTCGTCTCGAAGCCTCTCGGGCGGCTCTCAGATGGCGGTCGCGCTCTTCGCGAAACTCGCGCCCCAAATGGCGATCGAGATAATCGATCGTGTAGTCACGAGGGTTCCATTCGGGATGATCGCCCTCGTCGGATTCGGCCTTGCGACGCCAGTGCGATCCAAAAGCTCGTTCGAGCGTCCAGTCATGGACGTAAGCACTGGTGAATCGTATGACGGCCCGCGCCGTCGCCATCGCTGCGCCGATGACGGCAAACTCCGAGGGCCCGAGTCGGAGCGTCAAACGCTGCTCCTGGAGCGTCACCCCGGGGAGCACGAAGATCTTGAAATCGGAATCGGCGAGCACCCGTTCGATGGTCCCCTCGATACCGCGAAGACGAGAGGCGAGCCGAGTGAGAGGGTCGATGGCGTCCCCGACGGGTCGCGTACGCCCTTCGACAAAGGCGGCGAGCGACTCGAGCCGCTTTTCGGACCAGGGCAGGCGATCGACCAGCAGGGTTTTGATCCCCGCATACTCGCCACTTTTCTCCCATTGAACCCCCCGACTTCGCCAGTAGAGATACCCCTGATCGCCGTAGATGACGTCCGTGGACTCGAGGGGGGCGGACGCCCCGAGATGCTGGGTCAAGATCGTATCGACCGGGGGCGAGGTCGGGATCAGCAAGAGATTCGTCACTGCACGCCCCGCTGCCGCTCGCGATTCGATCCCGTTGGGCTCCTCGAGCAAATCGTCGTAGATGTCTCGGGCTCGACGGATGCGGTGATTGGCCAGATGACGGAGAGCTTCGCTCAATTGTTGTCGGGCGGCTTCGTTGTCCCTCGTATCTCGGGCTCCTGCATCAGCGCCACAGCCCGTCCCCGTGATCCATCCGGACAGCATCACGGCGAAACAGGCGATGGTATGTGCGAATCGATGCCGCATACTCTCGTCTCGAACGCGGGGTAGAGGGAGGAACGGCGCTTTCCCGTCTGTTTGAGGCACGGCCACACCGATCATTGCAGTATGAGAGACCGCACGACCCGATCATCGCAGATACGGCTGTTTTTTTGAAATTCGGAGCGCCCGTTTCTCTCGAATGCGGACGTCCCTGCGACGATCGCCCCGACCGGGGGCGTTGGAATCGGTTCCGCCCGTTCGTATAATCCGCCGAGTGTTCGGGCGTGTTCGCCTCCATGGGCCCCGGACGCCTTTAGCCACGATACGGAGTGACCTTGACCAGTCGGCAACCCACAGACCTCGAGGTGGGGGAGACGTCTCGTCTCCAGGGGCTCGCACGATGCCATTACTGGGGCGTATTCGTGTTGTGTCTCGGGCTGTGGGGATGCCCCTCCTACAAGGACTCGCGCTCCGGCACGTACGAGCAGGTCAATGCCTCGGTGACCAGCCGAGGCGACAACCTCAGGATCGATTTCTTTCGATACGGAGACAACGCTCGAGCGCTCTTTCGATTTTTCGAGCCCGACGTCGTCGCCAACGACCCCTTCGGCGAGGAAGTCTTTTGCATGCGAACGCGAGCCGCCCGATTCCAGTCCGACGGCGATCCTCAATTCGATCTCTCGATCCTCTCCGATCAAAACCTCCGTTTTATCCAGGGAGGTCGTCTGTTCGGATCGTTCGTCGACGCCGATACGCTCGAAGCCTCCATCACGCATGGAAGCGAGACAGTCGTCGACCAGCGTCGTCTCCAACAGACGCGCTCCGAACCGTCGACCAACTGCAATGCCATCACCCGGACTTACATCCATCCCCTCTTTACTCTTCCCAACGATGCTCCCAACGACCTGCCCGACGGACGGGATTATCAAATTGACAACCCCGTGTTGGCGATCCAGTGGGTTCGGCTGAGTCGTCCGGGCGCCCAGTTCGTCCGGACCACCGAGACGAGTCGGCGCTGGAGGCGGCTCGACGAGACCCATTTCGATCGCAGTCGGAACCTGTTTCGCGGCGACGCCTACATGTGGCTCGATCCCCCCGATCCAGAGGTCCGCATGGGCGATGACGACCGGGCCTACGCACTCGGCCACGTGGTGATCATCGATGATCGCGAATCCGAGGGCAGTTTCACCTGGGATCGCGACCGCGAGCCCATCGTGGCGACAGCGCTCCAACGTGGCACGCGTCCCGAGGCGCCCGAGGCAGCCGACGGTTCCGGCAAGGCGATTCTCTTCGTCAGCAACAAGCTGACAGATCTCAGCGACACGCTCCGAGAGCGGCGATTCGCGGGACTCGACGGGATGGGGCCCGATCACGAACTGGCCGACGAGCACTTCTATATCATCGATATCGACATCAGCTTTCGTCAAAACGAGGTGCTCACGATCGATTTCGAGCGCTACCTCGACCATCCCGGAGCGCGCGAGATCACGCTCAAGGCCACGGACCGCTACCTGGGCGAGGGGCCGTCTCGGTTTCTGCCTCTCCTTCCCCCCAATTGAGCTCGGAACCGGCGAGATAGCTCGCCGCAAGCCGTCTCGAATGCGCAGAGACTTTGTTTCGACCCCGATGACGTAGTACAAGCGGAGGGACACGATCGATCCGCATTCGTTCGAGCCCGATGGATCGGCCTTGCG